>JBARZW010000440.1:0-15597 GCA_049650305.1 Promineifilaceae bacterium (SeqCode) | reverse complement strand
TCGGCCCTTATGCTGACGCCTAGCTCCCCGGCGTATCGACGGATCTGCTCATCGCCGATAGCCTTCTTAATGGCGGTCGCCAGCTTCTCGGCCGTTAGCTTCTTGCGAGGTATTGGCTTAGGACCGGCGCCAAGTTCGTAAATCCGCTGGCCCCAGAATGGTTGGTCGGCGAAGAATGGCACTACCACTGATGGCGTACCGGCACGGAGTCCGGCGGCGGTCGTCCCCGCCCCGCCGTGATGGATTACGGCCGACATCCTTGGAAAAAGCCACTCATGAGGCGCGAATTCTATGGGAAGAATGGTATCGGGAAGTTGATAGTTGCCGAGATCGCTCCACCCAGTTAGAAGCACCGCGCGTACACCCGCTTTTTCTACCGCCTCAACGACTAATTGGGTCAGGGTCTCTCTCTGGTGATCAACCATACTGCCGAAACCAATAGAAACCGGCGGCGGACCTGAATCTATGAATTCGATGAGATCGACTGGCGGAGCATATGCTTCAATACCGTCAAGAAACCAATAGCCGGCGATCTTCTGATTTACCCCCCAATCGGCTGGTCGTGGGATAACGCTAGGGCTGAATCCATATATCAAAGGGACACTCCAGGAAGCTGAATCTACGCGCCAATAGTACGACGCGCCCAGCGATGGCAGATCTAATATCTCAGCCCGGCACTCGTTCACTAACTTGCGGGTCATGTTGAAGAACATCTGGTTTGATAACTTGGTGGCGTAGTAGTTGTAGAGACCGTTGAAGGGGAGCCACCTTGGCAGTGGACCAGTGGAAAAGGTCGCGAATTCTCTGGTTGGGGTGACAGGCTGCAAATAAGCCCCGATTGCCCGGCTTCCAAGCTTCTCTGCCACGTGATAGCCTGCTATAGATAAGGCGGAGTTCACAAGCAGGTCAGCGTTCTGGGCAGCTGCCAAGGTAAGTAGAAATACCTCTCTAAGATGCGGCCTGAAATTATCGGCTATCCAGCGATTGATGCGAATCGGATTGCCTCCGATATCCGCCACAGCCTTAGAGATCAATATGTCTCGAGGATCTTGTTCGATCGGGAATAATGCAAGTCCATGTTTCAGGACAAGTTCTTCGAAGAGTCGATGAGTCGCGACCAAGACTTCGTGCCCGGCTTCCGCTAATCCAACTGCTAGCGCCACGTACGGCTGAACATCGCCTCGAGAGCCGATTGCATTAATAGTGATCTTCATTTGTTGGTTATTGTTATGAGCTTGCTTTCTTGATATTCCTAAACGGCTAACTATTTCATCGTTACCGCGTTGACTGCCAGGATATCAGATTAACGGTTTCGGGGAAAACAGATAGCGATTCCGTATTAATTATGTAGGTGCAAAGAAGAGGCGAGTTTTAAGGAGTTTCTATACAACGTCAATCCCGCCTAAGTGAGGCGACAGGTCCAGAGCCTGCCAGCAATAGTTGATATCAGATATCGCCTTCTCTTTTGATGTGGTTGTGCCGGCCCCGCTCCTAATCTATAATGCAAAGAAGCGCCTGCTACGATGGATTTAGTTGTCTGAGACCGGGTCTCTATCGTAAAAATAAGGTTTCCCGAAAAGATGGCCGTCTACCATTTTCCGACCGTATTTAGAGGCGGGTCGATAAGCCTACTTCTCACCTGGTTGAGCGCCGGATTAGCAGGCCTGGTGCCGCCAGGCAGCCCGGTAGTTTCAATGTTATGATGACCATTATAGGAGCCCACCCATGAGCCAGCAATCTGTTAGCAGGTATCAGATCATTGACGAAATAGGGCGAGGGGGCATGGCTACCGTTTACCGCGCTTTTGATCCTATGTTCAGACGCGATGTGGCCGTCAAGATCATGGTCGGGGAGCACCTCCAGAATTCCATGATGAGAGCCCGCTTCGAGCGTGAGGCACAGACGATCGCCGCTCTCGAGCATCCGGCGATAGTGCCGGTGTATGATTTCGGCGAGGATGACGGCCGTTTGTTCTTGGTAATGCGTATTATGACAGGTGGTACGCTGACGGACCGTTTAAAACAGGGCGCTATGTCGGTCTCTGAAACCAGCACCATTCTCCAGCGCATTGGCGGAGCCCTTGAACGCGCTCACGATAATGGCATCGTCCACCGCGATCTTAAACCAAGCAATATCCTCTTCGACTCGTACGGCGACGCTTTTCTAGCGGATTTTGGAATCGCTCGCTTAACTGAAAGCACGGTGACATTGACAGGACAGGCTGTAATCGGAACGCCGGCCTATATGAGTCCGGAACAGATCCACGGTGACAAGGCCATAGACGGGCGCAGCGACATTTACGCTTTGGGCGTCATCTGTTTCGAAATGCTAACGGGTCAGCGACCTTACTGGGACGATAGTCCAGCAAAGGTCATGATGAAACATATCATCGATCCCGTTCCCAATATACGTCAAGTAAATCCGGATTTGCCGGATGGCATCGATATGATTATCGCCCGCACGATGGCTAAAGAGCCAGATGATCGTTTCTCTTCAGCCAGCGAGATGACCGATACCCTTGAGGCGGTCATTCGACTGGGAATGCCGCCAACCACCATACCCATTCCCCCACAACCGCCGGATCAACAGCTTCCCGATGACCAACCGAATATTCCTCCTTTGACACCAGTCGTACTAGCCAATTCGGCCGGCGACGTCGAAATAGCGGGAGAGCCTGCTATCCCGGAGCCCGCGCCGGCGACGGAGGTGGAACCACCTGACTTTACGTCAGAGCCACCAGATACCGAGGTCACGCCGCCGGATTTCGTGTCCAAACCAGAGCCGGCGATCGCGCTTGCACTCGTCGATACTGGCCCGGAGCAGATTCCCGAGACCGAGGTTGCGAAACCGGTCTTCGCCCCAAGGCCGGCTGAAGCCGCTGGTCGCCCGGTAAGGTTTCCCATATTAATTGCCGGATTTCTGGCGGTGGCCTGCGTCATCCTGACTGGGATCGCACTCGTAGCTACTGGCGTGCTTGCACCCGATGAGGAGCAGACAACACAACTGGCAGATTCAGAACCGGCGCCTACAGATCCTGTGGTGGTAATCGTGGAAAGTGCTGAGGAGGAGCCGGGAGCAGAGGCCGAGGATCAATCAGATTCCCAGCCTGCGGTTACCACATTTGTCGATCCCCTCGCCGATGCGGAAAGCCACATGAAGGAGGCGTATCGTCTTCTCGAAGAAGGAGACATAGAAAGAGCGCTTTATGAAGCAAGCCTGGCTATTGAACTTGCGCCCAATAGCGCCCGCCATTATTACGAAAGAAGCGAATTGCACCTGATGCTGGAAGAATTCGACTCGGCGATAGACGACGCAAATCGGGCCATAGAACTCGAACCGTCTGCAGAGAACTTTGCGCAAAGAGGTGTTATTCATCGTGAATCCGGTGACCTTGATCGAGCGATAGAAGATCTCCACCGGGCCATCGAGCTAGATCCCGGTGATCCATATCTTTACACCGAACTAGCGATCCTGTACAGATATCTCGAAGACCTTGAAGCATCGCTGGAGTTATTGAACAGGGCAATTGAGATCGATTCAAACAACAGCCAGGCTCTAGCTGAACGATCTCAAACCTTTCAGGATCTAGGGGATCCCGAGTCCGCTCTCGACGACGCGCTGAGAGCCTACGAGCTGAATCCTGACCAAATATGGCTTCTGGATATCATAGCGGAGAGCTATGCATGGGATCAACAGGATTGGGAAAGGGCATTGGAGTATTACAATATGGCCATCGCCTCGGAGCCCGAGGAAGCCTGGCGTTTTACCGATCGGGCCGTCATCTACAGGTTACTCGGTGACGGCGATGCCGCCATGGCCGATCACGTCAGAGCCTTCGAGCTGGAACCAGACGACATTTGGCATCTAGTTGAGAAAGGCATCACCCAGCTTGAACTGTTCGAAGATCCGGATGGGGCGATTGCCACCTTCGAGCGAGCGATGGAGATCGATCCTGAGGACCCGAGACCATATGAGGAAAGAGCCTGGATTCATGCCGACTATTCGGGTGACTTGGTGGCCGCGTTAGCTGACATGGACCGCGCGATCGAACTTGATCCGGGCGCCGCCTGGCGTTATGGAGATCGGGCATATCTGCACCAGGAGATGGGAAATACTGACGCAGCTGTAAACGACTACATTCATGCCTCCGAACTTGACCCGGAAGATCCGTGGCTGCTCATAGACCTTGGTTATTTCTTCTTTGATGAGATTGGTGACGCCGAGGCTGCATTCGAGGTCTGGAACAGTGCTGTTGAACGGCATCCCGATAATCCAGATGCCTATCACGCCCGTTTTTTGTATTTTGCCAATATAGTCGCAGATTACGACGCCGCTCTTTCAGACTTGAGTAAGTGTCTAGAACTTGATCCAGAGAAAGCCTGGTGTTATTGGGAACGGGCCTGGCTATTTGACACAATTGGCGATGTCCAAGCAGCGATAGAAGACATGCAGATGTATATCGAATTCGTCGACGTGGAAGACTGCCCGGAATGTGTTGAAGAGGCATCGGATTACATTGAATCCAATTCCTAACGAGGTTTGTTGTACTGACCGGCAAACACTTGGATCAAGCGACAGAATCGATAGAGGATAAATCCGTTGCATAGGGTGCCGCGAAGCATTCCGGCAGGTTCTCTATCCTCCCCTAGCTGGCGATTATTTTGCTTCGACACAGATTGCCCCACTAAGGGATTGGATTAAGGATGAAGCAAGCTCAGAAGCTACGCGATGCCTGAAAACCAGAAACCTCCTTCCTGGATGATTGAAAAAGTGAAGCAGTACGAGGACGCCGCCAACCGCCATGATATTGCGCTCATCGGATCGCTTGTCGACGAGGACGTTTTCCTAGAGATATTCGGGCAGATCACCCTCAAGGGTAGAAAACAGATACAGGCCTTGCATGAATATGACGCTGCTATAAACACGAGGATTAGCCTGTATGACTTCGCTGTTGAGCGAAATGTCGTATCCTGTCGCAACATGGAGAAGAACGATTGGTTGTCGAAGGCCGGTATTGATCAGATAGATTACTCGCGGACAGAATTCATGTTCAACCAGGATGGCTTGATAAGGGGCTTTTCTGGCAGCTTGGAACCCAGTTCGGCCGATGCAATGGGACAGGTGTTGGCATCGTTCACCGTCTGGGCAGCGGCGCACCGGCCTGAGAAGTTCAGCCAGTTATTCGACGTCGACGGATCTTTTGTCTACAAACGTGAGAGCGGTGTGCGAGTGCTTATTCTCCTGGATGAATGGCGTGCCAGCGGCGGAGGATGATTGTTGTCAACCGAACTAACTTCGAAGACCCGTTACAACGACCGGGCTTTTTCGGACCTGAGCCAAACGAAAACGCGTATTGAATCAAGCAGCTTCTATGAATGCAATTTCGATAATTGTTCCTTCGCGGAGACCGTCTTTTACAATTGCAGGTTTGTAGACTGCACCTTTGAAAGTTGTGATCTAAGTCTGATCCAGATTACCTCAACCGTTTTATCCGGCGTCCGCTTCGAATCGTCACGACTTATAGGCATCGACTGGACCCAAGCTGATTGGAACGCAATCAGCCTAGGAGATCCGGTAAGATTTACCAAGTGCATTATCAGCCATTCCACTTTCATCGGAATAAACCTGCGAAAGATAAAGATTACCGATACCACGGCCAAGAACGTGGACTTTCGCGAGGTAGATCTTTCTTGCGTTGATTTCGCCGGCACCGATTTGACTGATAGTATGTTTGCCAATACCAATCTGTCAGAAGCCGACTTGACCAAAGCCAGAAATTACACCATCGCACCGGAGAAAAACAACCTTAAAGGCGCCAGATTCTCGCTACCCGAAGCTATGTCCCTGCTTTTTAACCTGGACATTGTCTTAGTCGAAGAAGATAGCTAAACAACCGACAATTTTCAGTTATAGCTTTCTCAGAGACGAAAAGAGGTAGGTCATTTGATGACACGATAGCAAGTACCCCACCCTGCTCGAACATCGTGACACCAATCAATTGGCCGAGTTTAGCACCTGATGGTAAATGTCGATCTTCTCTCTCGCAGCTTTATCCCAGGAAAAAAGCGTGGCTCTTTCTAAACCTCTTTGACTTAGTTCCTGCCGGTATTCCTCATCTCGTAAAACAGTCAATATGCCCTCGGCTATCGAATCTTCATCTTCGGGATCCACTAAGTATTTCGCGATTCGAATCGGAGTTGGCTCCGCAAACAGAAGATTATTCTAACACGAACGCGAATAATAGGTTGTGGCACTAATCCCTCTTCGGTATGGAGGCTGAAAGAAGTCTCAAGGAGAACGGTTGTGACTTCGGTCCGGCTGTTGCCACCATCACTAAGAACAGGATAGTGAATTCTGGTCTAGAGCACCATCCAGGATCAGGCAGATGTCTTGTAGTGTCCCCTCACAATGCGCTCGTGATACCCGAGGGAAATAGTTGTCGTTACTGGCGAAGGATCGTTTCGGGTCCATAGTGAAGGCATGAAACAAGAGTCATTTCAACCGGCGAGGGAGCGATTCTGGTCCTTGTTTGGTGCCGATCTTTGGACCATCGCTCTGGCAGCCGCGCTTCTTGCCTAGCTCATCCATGGTTTCCTTGATTATTTTCTTTTATTCAATGCCACAGGTTTACTATTTTGGATCTTGGTTGGTATGTGGGTTGCCCTGAATTATCACATTGAAGATAGAGAATCGACCCCTGCGTAAGATCCCTTCAGTTCCTGTTTCTTCCTCATCGGTGGTGCTAATAGTCTGGGCACTTATATGGCCGCTGCTCTTACTCCCTGACCGGGAGCCTGTGGCGACTGTATTTGCTGCCGCCTGCCTTGGCCTAGTTATTGCCTATATCGCGAAGCGCCATGGTAGCTGGCCTCCCGGGCTGATAGGTGGTTTCTTACTGGTCTATCTGTCGCTGAGTCTGGTTGCCTATTTTCTGTCTCCCGTACCTGACTTAAGCCTCAGGCGGCTGACAGCCTTAATCGCGGGCGCTGCTGGTTATGGATTAGCGCTAACCTGGCTGAAGGAAGACTATGGTCGATCTCGAAGGTTTGCGTCGGGACTCGCGCTAGCTGGAGGAGTCGTGTCGCTGCTGGCATTGTTCATCGTCGAGTGGCCATCCCGTTATCTGATTGATCTACAGACGGTTGTGAACAAGCTACCTCACATTAGCCGTGATTTCTATCTCAATAACAACGAGGCGGCTGGAGTGATGTTGCTGTTGCTACCAATAGCATCGGCCCTTTTCCTTCATCTCAAGCATAAGACTCGTTTCATTTATCTCGTCTCGGCGATGGGCATGGCCGTTTTACTCCTCCTAACCCAATCCCGAAATGCCTTTCTGGGGGTGTTATTCGCCATCGTCGCGGGCATCTTATGGGGAAGGATACGATTCAGGTATGTCCTTGCGGTCTTGCTCTTTCTGGTGATCTTGCCATTCGCCGTAGTTGCGCTTGGAGAATCAACAGACATACAAAGTGCGGAACTCGTCTCGGCAGTTGATATGGGTAGTAAAGGCGGATTCTCGCAAGACCAGAGTTGGTTGAGCAGATTGGAGATTTGGTCGGCAGCGGTCCAGACGATGCGTGACTATCCAGCAGTGGGAGCCGGTTTATACGCGTTTGCCCCAATCAGCCGCGCGAATTACGTCTATCAGGTTGTAGATCCACATTTCAACATTAGCCATGCGCATAATCTCTTCTTACAGACGGGTGCCAGTCTTGGATGGGCAGGCTGGTTGGTCATTGTCGGGTTATGGATAACAGTGATGTATGCTCTATGGAGAACTTCTGAATCCTATCCTTCTCCTGATCAATGACTGCCGCGTGCATTGACAGCGGGAGCTGCCGGCTACATCGTCTTCAATAGCTTTGACTTGCTGGCCCTTGAACAACGCGCCGGCATATTTGTATGGCTGATCCTTGCCCTGGCAAGTGCGGTGATAGACGAGTCCGGTTTTAAGGACGATCGCTATCGTTGGGCGTGGGTAGTTCCGGTGGCTCTTTACATAGTGTTGCTTCTATCTCCGGCATACCCGACTAACCTGGCCCGGCTCGAGTTAGATCGGGCACGGTTCGATAAATTCACCTTGCCCTTATCTGGCGATTTGGATATCAAGTTGGAGGGTGATTATCGACGGACAGGATTAGTTCACTACATCCGTGGGGATAACGATCGGGCGTTCCAATACTGGGAATCCGACCCAGAGGCCGGACTCTTTTTACTCAGGCAAGGCCAGCAGAAGTATTTCACATCTCAAGCCATTCAAGAAGCGATTGACTGGTATTCGCTATCCCTATCGATAGATGGTGAATCAGGCGAGAGTTACTTCTGGCGTGGCATTGCATTTATCGAGCTCGGTGATGCGGATCGAGCCCTGGCGGACTACCGTTCTGCGGTAACTCATGGTTCTGGAGAGTATTACGACGGCGTTCCAGTAGATGCGATGGCCTGGGCTCATCAAGGTCGCGTGCACCTGGAACTAGGTGAATTTCAGGAAGCGATCTACGCATTGGAACATGCCGTGTCTCTGGCTCCGGATATTGCCGACTACAGAACCCAACTGTTGGATATTCAAAACCTCCACGACTTGATGGAGTAAATCGGCGAACCCTATGCTGGCGAGGCTATGAAACCGTTAAGTTGTGTGAATCTGCGTGTCATGATACTTTCTGGATTCCGTAACGTACACCTCGGTAGCTGAAGAGGGTACAAATAGTTTGGATCTTTCGAGGTTTGGACCGGTTTGGCGACCAGGGTGATTGTGTAAAATACTGCGATGTCTCTTGGATCCGAAGGAACGATCGTTTTGTTGCTGGTTTACATCATAGCCAGCGTTTCTGCGGGAGCCATTATTGGCAGGCGTATTGGTTATACAATCTGTACAAGGGGAGAGATCACCGACGGAAGTAGGAGATTCATGTTTATCATGATATTCAGCATCATTCTGGGTGGAGCGGTGGGTCCGCTGGTTGGAATTGGATGCCTCCTTAGTTCAGGTCCTGGTTAAGATCTATCGGAAACAAAGCTGGTTGTTGGAATCACACATATACCAACAATCGATAGAAGCTGGCATCCACGAGATCCGATATGCGATGAGCCAAAGCGGGATCCTCGTAAATCATCTCGAAAAGAATCTTAGCCGGTCTCGCCGGTAGATGTCTTCTCTCTGGATCAATCCCGCGACGGACGGCTCGAATTAATCTTGATCCCACTATTTGGTGCTGCTACCTCCGATACCAAGGGAACGTACGAGTGATCAGCCAGGATCCCGGTTTAAATTGAGCGCCTACACCACATCCGAGAACGCTAATCGAGTGGCATCCCCTACGTCTCTTGCACTTCGACAGAACACACTGGCCCATGTCGGTTATCCAAGTAAAGAATACCGGGGATAGGGAACCCAAGAAGAACTGGACCATCATGCTGCTCGAGTATTGGCTAGCGACATCCTCGAAATCCGGGCTATTGGCTTGAATCAGATTGAAATAGTGCAGGGCTAAGTTCGGCTACAGATTAGCAGGGGAATTTCCCAATGTCATGGGGTGCTGCACCTATCTTGGCTCGGGAATTCGGTCACAGCTTTCCCGGGAGCGGTTTTTCTATTATGATGATTGACCAACAGCTTGACGCTGGAAGTTGTCTCGTTCAGGGTAGGCTTGACCTTGGATTGTCTATCATGGATTCATCAGTTGGAGAGGTGAAAGGATGCAAGAATATCTACTAGAGATCTTGTGCTGCCCGTCTTGTCATGGCGATTTAACATGGTCTATAACGGAGACGAGATATGACCATATCGAGGAAGGTATTTCGGAATGCGGCAACTGCGGAACAACCTACTCGATACATGAGGGGATCGGCGTATTTTTGACGATCGACGATGAACGAGAAGATCTCTGGCAGGAAGTTGAGAGCAATCTGATGCGCTCTATTCGTGAAGATCCTGACCTATGCAAGGGCTTGATGGAATCTCCGATCGAAAACCTGAATCCGGCCGACCAATTCTTCAGGGCAATGGTGCTTGAAGAGCAGGGAGATTTCGCCGGCGCGGCAAGGGCTGAAGAGACAGCTCAACATGGTTTATATACTCAGGAATATCTAGACTGTTGGAAGGACCAGGTCGATTTCCTAGTCAATCAGATAAAAGGTGTCAGGGAGCCGATAATTGATATTGCCTCAGGACGCTGTTACCTCGTTGAAGTGTTGGCCCACAGGGTAGCTGCGCCCGTTGTAGCCAGCGATTTTAGTCTGCAGGTCATGCGACGAAATCGTCGCTGGATTGAGTTCAAGGGTTTCTATCATCGTGTGAGCTTACTGGTATTCGACGCCCGCCATACTCCGTTCAAAGGCAGATCCATTCGGACAATGACCTCAAACCTGGGTTTGCCGAATATACGAGAGGCAGGAAAATTACACGGCGAACTCCGCAGAGTGGTCTCCGAGCGATTCTTAGGAATATCGCACTTCTACCCGGAGAATGATGCAAACGGAGAGTTGATCGAGAGATATGGCCTGACGGATATCCTCTATGAGGAGCGCCTGATCGGGGGGCTATCCCACGTTGGTTTCCGCGTTGATTTATTGAACAGATGTCGAGGCAAGGCAAAACCAACGCCGGTAGGCGAGGTTGTTGGAGGAGCGCAAATCGACGGACTCCCAGTGACTGAAGTCGATCTGGATTGGTGCGTTCTACAGGCTAGCTAGATGTTGTATAGTAACGAAGCCAGCACCGTCATTATCCGGAGCTGGAAACTGTTCAAAATCTTGCCCAGATCGACCAACTATAATAAATCTCGATGGCGACTCATCAACGGCTGCTATCTGCGTTCGACTCTAGCAGCAGCGGATGAACTTACATCACCGAATTCGCCATCACCAGTCTGGTAGACTCTTGAAGCACCGTTTGAGGAGACGTCAACCGTCCCACCGGCGTTAAAAACAACTTCACTTGCCCCGCCCACATCTACTGTGGCATCCTCAGAGATAAATTCCTCAAGATTGACTCTACAGTTTCCTGAGGCATCGACTCTGACGTCCTTTCCAGAACCGCTGAGCTGAATCCGGCTCGCGCCTGTTGCTGACAGATCGACATTGTCGACGGAATAATCACCCGATAACTCACTGGCTCCTGACAGGCTCAGGATAATGTCTCCAGCACCCAAATCGCCGGTCAATGAACTAGCTCCGGAAATATCGGCTTCGAATCGATCGTTCGAATCGAAGCCAGCGATCATCCCATCACTGGCTCCACTAAGGCGAACGAGGACTAACTCCGGCA
Source organism: Promineifilaceae bacterium (SeqCode) (assembly GCA_049650305.1). Taxonomy (GTDB): domain Bacteria; phylum Chloroflexota; class Anaerolineae; order Promineifilales; family Promineifilaceae; genus UBA11865. The sequence goes on along the minus strand of JBARZW010000440.1, from coordinate 4,325 downwards.
TGGTAATTGAGGCTTCAAGAACCCCATCCAGAATTCTATAACTGAACTCGTCTTTTAGATCGATGTCCAATGTGTTTCCACGTTTGGTGATATCCAGGTAATCGACGAATTCTTCATCCGCCTTAATCACCACCCTGTATTCGTCGCCCTGCGTGATACTAACGTCGAACGACTGACTGGCTTCTACCCGGTTAAACCCAATAAAATCTTCAGTTATGGTTTCGACATTACCTGATCCTTCAAGAACAACCATATCCTTGACAAGGTCGCAACTGGCGGTTGCTATTATTACGAAGAATCCAAAACTCAACACAAGCAACTTATTTTTCATGAATGTCCTCCTTAAGATATTTACCGTCATGCAGTAACGAATGCCCATTCTATATGATTGGGTTTATCTCCAGAACGAAGCCACGCTGTTAAACTAGTAAGTATAGTATACGCGACGAAACGGGAAACAGCTGTGGAATTAATCGCAAAGTACTCTGACAACGCCCCAATTCCCGAATAAGAATACTATACCACTTGGGAGATCAATTCTTCTGGAATGTAACGGTGACGCCTTCAGGTCAACGGGATCAAGATTAGGATTTTACAGGCAACTGATGGAGTTAAACCGCGGTTGCTAACCAAAAAAACGTTGACTGGGTCAGGCAATGAATGTACTATTTACGCTATATCATTTTGCGTCGCAGAAACCTTGATGTCGGTTTTGTCACCGCTGTCCTTGCACAGTTTCTCTATTTGTGACCAGGTGTAACTAGATTTCACGAAAATTGGTCCAATCCAATATCCTGACCGCTGCCCGGTCAGCTTTAAGGAGGCGTTTTTATGGAGATCACCATATCCAATGAGATGGGGCACGTGCCGGTCACGGTATTTCATTTGTCGGGAGATCTATCAGATGAGGAGCCACTGAAGGCGAAAGTTACCTCCCAGTACGATGCCGGTATGAGGCACGCTTTGCTTGACCTCTCGTCGGTAGCATATATTAGTAGCGTCGGGTTGAGAGCTCTGCATAACACATTTACGCTTCTTCGAGGAGATAGTCCTGAAGAAAGTGACGCCTCCATCACTAAAGGAATCGCCCGTGGGACGTACACATCGCCCTATCTGAAGCTATATAAACCTTCAAAAGAAGCCAAGAAATCCTTGCACATCTCCGGATATGACATGTTTCTAGAGATCTACGATAAGTACTACGAAGCGATCGCCTCGTTCCGCTAACCTCGACGAGGTGGTTGATTCTCCATTTGACTTCCGGTCAGGTGCGACGTTCTAGATATAACGATACAATCTTATGATCACTGAATCTGTCCAATACGCCGAAGCGAGGCTTAATGATCTGGCCGAAATCCGGCGCTTTGTGAAGAATACATCTCTAAAGATGGGTTGCGCAAATGACGCAGTTTCTGAGATCGTACTGGCTGCAAATGAAGCCGTAACAAACATCCTTATCTATGGCTATGATAGAAAACCGGGATGTATTGAAATAGATATGTGTCTGGAAGGAGCGGATCTTATCGTTTATCTACGAGACCGTTCGCCTTCATTTGATCCGAATTCATTCCCACCGCCAGACATAACCTTGCCCCTCGAGCTACGAAAACCAGGCGGTATGGGTATCCATATGATGCGAAATTTCGTTGACGAGATGAATTACTACGAGGTCGCTGATGGAGTGAACGAATTGGCCCTGGTGAAACGGGATGCCGTGAAGACGATGAAGATCGAGACTGAGACGTAGATCAGCCGAGGCTGACGAGAGACGGTTATGATAGAGGATATTAGTCGCATCACCGGCGTTGAGGAGGTGCGAACCTATGCGGGTGGGGAGGTAATTTTCGAAGAGGGCCAGCCGGGGGAGATAATGTATTTGGTCCTCAGCGGCGAAATCGAGGTATCTGTTCAGGGACGAACTATTGATACTCTTGAACCAGGAAGCATCTTTGGCGAGATGGCTCTTATTGATGATCGACCACGCAGCGCGACGGTCAAGGCAAACACCGATAGCAGATTAGTCCCCGTAGATCGCCATCGTTTTACCAGGCTGGTAAAACAGTCACCCGACTTCGCACTACAGGTGATGGGGACCATGTCGGTACGTCTTCGCCGACTACTCGAGGAAGAAGTACAGCGCCAAAGAATGGAGGAAGAGCTGAAGATCGGCCGCGAAATTCAGCTGAGTCTACTTCCAAATGAGGTTCCAGTTGTTCCGGGTTGGGAATTCGCAAGCTTTTACCGGGCAGCGAGAGAGGTAGGTGGGGATCTATATGACTTCATAATAACCCCCGACGCTCCTGACCGGATGACCGTGGTTATCGCCGATGTTACCGGAAAGGGGGTACCGGCCGCCTTGTTTATGGCCTATGGGCGGACGGCGATACGCGCGGAAGTAATGAATGGCCGCAGCCCGGCTGACACACTCCAACGAACCAATCGAATGATATTGATGGATACCCAATCCCCGCTTCTGATGAGCGCCTTTCTGGCCTCGATTAACTTAAAAGACGGCCGGATGACCTATGCCTGCGCCGGGCACGATCGACCACTTCAGGTCGATGCTAATCGGAAGGAGGTTGCGATAATTGAAGGGAAGGGTATCGTTCTGGGCGTTTTTAATGGCGTGATTATTGAGGAAAAAACGGTTGATATCAATCCGGGCGATTTTGTGATTTTCTACACCGATGGCGTGACTGAAGCTCGCCGGGAAGACTGTGAATTCTTTGAGATGTCCCGACTGGTAGAGACTGTCGCCAGTACGCTATGCAGCAGTGCTGGGGAGATGATCGACATCATCGTTGGTGCTGTAGAATCCTTCACCGGATCTATCCCCCAGGCCGACGACTTAACCCTGGTAGTCGCCAGAAGGATCTAGATATCACACAGTCAACATGACGCCCTGATCCTGGTCTGACTTCTCCTGCTCAATAATAATCTCGGCCGCGATCCTAACTCCATTCCGGATCACTTCGGTGCAAGATTCAACTCCCCCGCATTCCAGATATTTCTGAAAATCAGCCTGTCTGGCTAAATCGAAAGACTGACCAAGATTGGATTCTAGGATATCGTGACAATTGGTGCTGCCAACCTGTTGGTCGAAACGACGGCAAAACTCACGGGCTGGCGGAAGAGAACGGAAGAAACCGGAAGTATCCTCCAGTGAATCACGTCCATAAACCAGTCCTAGGGCCATCAAACATCCGACGACGGCTCCACAGGTCTCCCCTCTCAGTGCAATTCCCGGCAAGGGGGTAAGGGCCTTGAGAGTGGCGCCGCCATCCAAATCGAATTGCTCATCCAGAACCGCGAAGCTAGTTTGGGCGCAGTGGCTCGAAAGCGCCAATTTCTCATCGACGCGTTGGTCGAGCTCATTCAGAATCGCTTCCTTAGGGAGATCGTAAGCCATGGCTAATCCTTCGAACGTGGTTCCTAGTACTGAAAGGACGATGACCAACATGGTGTGGCGGAAAGAATCGAATCGTTCTTTCAGATTTCATTATAGATATTGGCATTATTGACTCATAGTGATGGATGTCATGCGCTCACTAGACGAAGGGCACCTGAAAGAAGAATGTTTCACTCGTTCCTGCCAGACCAATGCCGAAAACGGCTGGGCTATTGGCGACTCATGGACAGCTTATTCCAACCTATCAGCCTTGTTAACTCGGAACTTGATTCCACGTCTCAACATCGATTTGACCATTTTTCTCTTCCACCGTAATCTTTTTAGAGTTCCCAAATAACCATGGAGAATCATGATAGAGATCATCGCCTTCGACGCTGACGATACCCTGTGGCACTTCGAGACCGTCTATCGCGATGCCGCAGCGAAATTCGAGAAACTTCTCATGACCCATTACGGCCTGACGAGTATCGACGGCGAGATATACAAGACCGAGAAAGATAATCTTCGGCACTTTGGCTACGGTGTTAAGAGCTATACCATCTCAATGATCGAGACGGCCGTCAGATTAACCGACGGCCGAATTGAAGGCCGCCATATCCGCGAAATCATCGCATTCGGCCGGGAGATGCTTGATTCAGAACTACTATTGATGGATGGGGCCGAGGAAGTCGTCGCCACTCTGGCTTTATCTTATCCGCTCATGCTCATTACCAAGGGGGACCAGTTTGAACAGGAGCGAAAGATCAAACGATCTGGACTTGCCTCCTATTTCAAACAGATCGAAATCGGGAGCGAGAAAACGACCGAGAGCTATTCCAACTTGCTAGCCAAGTACGGCATCGATCCGGCCGGATTCGTGATGGTTGGAAATTCACTGCGATCGGATATCTTGCCGGTTGTTGCCCTGGGAGGGACG
>JBARZW010000439.1:0-7858 GCA_049650305.1 Promineifilaceae bacterium (SeqCode) | reverse complement strand
GACGGCCGTTTAGATATGGAAGCCCTGGCCCAGGTCATCGAAGAGAGCGGCGCCGACGTCGTTGGACTGCAAGAAGTATCGCGCGGCTGGGTTGTCAACGGTTCGGTGGATATGTTACAGTGGCTTTCCCAACGGCTGGATATGCCCTACGTCGCCGGTCCCACCGAAGGCCTGCTGTGGGGCAACGCCGTATTGAGCCGCTTTCCCATCGTGAGTTCAGAGACCGTCCCCCTACCCCCCGAATCATTGCTGTTCCGCCGGGGTTATACGGTCGCCGAGATCGATATAGGAAGCAACACCTTGCGGCTCATAGACACTCACCTGCACCATATCGCCGAGGATAGTGAAATTCGGCAGGGGCAGGTTCCCTCCTTGATCGAGGCCTGGGGTGGCGCCCCGTATACGGTGGTCATGGGTGATTTTAACGCCACGCCCGATGCTCCGGAGATGCAGATGCTGGCCGGCGCCGGCCTGGTCGATGTGTCGGCCGTTATCGGTCCCACCCCGCGCAACACCTTCTATTCGGCCGATCCGGACCAGCAGATCGATTACATCTGGACCAGCGACGACTTGGAGGCTGCGGACTTCGTGATCCCCAAAAGTACGGCTTCAGACCACCTGCCCCTGGTAACTACTCTTATCTTGCCCTAGTTACACCGGCAGGATCGGGCGATCCTTAGCCGCTGTACGCTTCCAGGTCGAGGGCCTTATAAAGACGCTGGCGCACGCCGGCAGGAAGTTCTGGCTGGGGCATAGTGCGATAAAGCACGATCGTCTTACTGAGCGTGTCTATGACCACCCGGCAATCTTCGCAGCCCGCCATATGCCCTTCGATCTCGGCGCAGAGCTCGGCCGAGGCCTCCCCATCCAGATATTCCGACAGGTCGCCCAGCAGGTGCCTGCACCCATCCTGGTCACTGTGGTTATGCATCTTGAACTGCTCCCCGGCCTTCTTGGACTACATCGGTGAAATAAGGCGATAATCGTTCCCGTAGCCACAGGCGAGCGCGGTGCAATCTGACCTTCACGGCCCCTTCAGAGAGTTCCAAAGCTCCGGCCGTCTCCGCCGTTGAGAGGCCCTCTAACTCGCGCAGCACAAATACCACCCGTAGTGACTCCGGCAACTCGCCAATCGCGGTCTCAAGTTCCGCTCGAACCTCATCACCTTCAAAATCACTCTCCGGCAGGCAGCACCAGTCAAACAGTTGCTTTGGCACAGAATACTGTCCGTCGTTATCCAGTGATTCTTCAACCGACATCATAGTTGGTTCTGTCCGGCGCAGGCGCATCATCGCCGCATTGTAAGCAATGCGATACAGCCAGGTGCCCAGACCCGACCGCCCTTCGAAGGATTCGATGCCCCGGAAAGCATTGAGAAATGTCTCTTGCAGCACATCCTCTGCCTCAGCCTCATTTCCCATAAGACGCAGCGCCAGACGATATACCAGGGGAGAATGAATCTCTATACACTCGGCGCAGGCCGAACTGTCTCCCGTCTTCAACCGGGCTACTAATTCTGCTTCGTCGTAGCTATCGGTCATCAAATTTGATGCATCCCACTACAAAAGGTTACGCAGATCCTCACTGTATCCTACGGCATGGCGATCGCTTCTAAAGTTTTCGTCAAACCGGGAAACCCGCGATCGAGCGTTTCGTATCGCAAGGCGATTATGTATCGCCCGGCGACTCTATACCGGGCGAATTGAAAAGGCAAACCGGCGTCTTGAGGTGCACTTTTTCAAGTATAATCGCCAAGTCTACAATTGCTCCACCGGCCCGCCGATCTGGCTTGATCTATGTGCTTATGCTAAACTGCACGCCATTGTATCTCGGCACTCTGTACATCACGGTAATCATCTAGCTGGATTACGATGGAATATTCTGCAAGAGGCTCTGTCAAGAGCTATTTCCGTTGTAGAAAAAGGGACTGAGATCTTCGCTGCTATTGGGGGACAAGTCGGCGAAGAGGCGTGTCGCTCTGGCTTTTAGGGCGACAGGAGCCCGCCAGGTCTAAACCAAGAACCATGGACCAAACTACCTCTACGAGATCCAGACAACGCCTGCTGATCGTCCTGGTAGTTGTCCTGATCCTCGTGGGCGGCTTCACAGTGCTCGCCGACTGGGACGAGGTCCGCACCGTCGTAGACCAGGCCGATTGGACGGCCCTCATCTTCGCCCTCATATTTACGATCATCTCCTATCTCTGCGTTAGTTTTAATTTCGCCGTCATCTGCCGGCTGCTTGGCATCCGGATGAAAACGGGCGAACTGGCCGAAATTGGATTCGTTTCCACCGTACTGAATCACGTGGTTCAAAGCGGTGGCGCGGCCGGCTACTCGGTTCGTTACACCTTTATCAGTAAATCGGGAGCGACGAACAAAGATATCCTGGCTGCCTCCATTTTCCAGTACTACCTGACCAGTCTGGCCATGTTATCCATGCTGCCGGTTGGCTTCATCTACTTGTTGTTCAACGCTCAAATGAAACCGGCTGTCTCCGCGCTGATCGCCTTGGCAACCCTATTTTTGATGATCATCTTCACCCTGTTGACCCTCTTCGTATTCAAGAGCTCGACCCGGGGCCGGCTGCTCGATTTCACCGGTAGGGTCGTACGCACAATCACCCGCAGGGACGTCGGAGATACCTTGGTGAACTTTGACGAAACCATGACCCGGGGGGTCGCTGCCCTTCGAAAGAAACCCACGGGCGTTCTACTGATTGTCCTGTTGGTCACCGTGGATTGGGTTGCTAGCGTGATTGTCCTCTGGTTCTGCTTTGATGCGTTAGGGCCCTCCGTAACCGTGGGCGCCTTGATAGCCGGCTTTGTCATCGGGGTTATGGCTGGCGTTGTGTCCATGCTACCGGCCGGCATCGGCGTGCAGGATTTCTCGATGGCCGGCATCTTCGCCTTGCTCGGTACTCAATTTGAACAAGCCGTCCTGGCTTCTGTCTTGTGGCGAGGTGTCTATTACTTGCTGCCATATATTGTCAGTCTAGGTTTCTACTGGCATCTACTTCGAAGATTAAAACGAGACACGGCCCTGGCCGCACAGGAGGTTGACCATGCGCATCTTGATGCTTAGCCATGGCTATCCCCCCACCATCAGCGGGGTATCGCTGGTGGCCCAGAAAGTTGCCCGGGCCATGGTGCGCAGGGGGCACACCATCACCATGGTCACAGCCAGCCGTGATGGGCACGCCAGCCGAGAAGAGGATGAGGGCGTGATCCTCGAACGGGTAAACTCCTGGCCCAATCCCTATTGGAGCGAAGGGCGTCTTCCGATAACCAGCCTAAAACAATTCCGCGAGATCATGGATGTCGCCCAGCCTGATATCGTCCACTCACACGATAGTGGCTTATTGGGTTTCCAGCTCGTACGTGAAGATCGCGAGGGCGAAGTACCCAAGGTCCTGACCTGCCATTTCCTCCCGGAATATGTGTCCCGGTATGTCGGCTGGATCGACACCTTGAAGCGACCCATTGAGAAAACAGTCTGGGACGTCGCCGTCCGTTTATTGAATCAATTCGATCGGGTCGTCTTCCCGACCAGTACACAACGGCAGGCATTCCTCGAACACGGGCTGGAGGTACCGACCACCGTTATCTCAAACGGCGTCGATATCAGCCGGTACCAGCCGGTCGTGAATGGGGATGGTGACATAGCCAGGAGATATAAGCTGCCCAACGCTCCTCGTATTCTCTTCGTAGGCCGTGTGGCCAGGGACAAGGAGATCGATGTCCTTATCAGGGCCATGGCCCAGCCGTGGGCGGAACACGGTGCCCATCTTCTGATAGTCGGCCGGGGAGATGACAGGTCGAGATTGGGGGAATTGGCCCGGTCTGAACAGCTGGAACATTGCACGCATTTCCTGGGTTTCGTACCAGAAGAAGACCTACCCGGACTCTACCGCGAGATCGACATCTTCACCATTGCGGCCACCGTCGAGGTTCAGAGCATCCCTACCCTCCAGGCCGTGGCAACAGCCAAACCGGTTGTTGCTGTCAAGGCGGCCGCCTTACCAGAATTGGTCCACGACGGCCAGAATGGCTATCTGGTTCCGCCCGAAGATCCGCCGGCTATGGGCCGGGCGCTCAGTAAACTGCTGGGTGACTCGAAACGCGCCCAGTTGTTCGGAAAAAACAGCCTGGCGATCGGCCGGGAGCATGCGGAAGAGGCGACCTTCGATGCCTACGAGTCGTTATACGAGCAGCTCTTGGCGGAAGAGGCAAGAAATATAACAGGGAGCGCCAACTAACCTCCAAGCTAACCTGTGCATAGCCGCTATGATGTGATTAGCCGGCGAGTCACACCTGACCGGCCGCAAATCCTATCCGGCAGCAGGCAGTTCCACTATGAAGCGTACCCCTTGACCCTGCTCGCTTGCCGCCGATATCCGCCCGCCATGCGCCTCGACGATGGAACGGGCGATGGCCAGCCCCAGTCCCGAGCTCCCTTCCTGGCCTGAACGGGCTTTATCTCCCCGATAGAAGCGGGAAAAGATATAGGAAACTTCCTCGGCTGGTACGCCGGGACCGTCGTCCTCGACGATCAATTGCACCTGTCCCCGGTCACCCTTGGCCGATAACTGAACCCGTCCACCTTCGGGCGTGAATCGCAGAGCGTTGCTCATCAGATTGTCCAAGACCTGGGCTATGCGGTCTGGATCTACGTCGACATCAGGTAGATCGTGGCCGGCATCCAACACCAGTTCCACCCCTTTCTTTTCTGCTTGTGGCAAAAAGGCCGCAACTGTTCTGGCCAGAAGATCTTCCGGTGAGATGGGTCTGAGCACTAGGTCTAGCTCGCCCGCCTCGGCCAACGATAACGTTCGTAACTCATCCACCATCCGGCTCAGGCGTTTGGCTTCCTCGTGTAATACATGGTAGGTCTCGCTGCTTGGCGGCAGCACGCCCTCGCTAAGCGCTTCGGAGTGACCAAGGATGATGCTCAGCGGAGTGCGCAGGTCGTGTGCAATGTCGGCCGTCATCTGGCGGCGAAGCTCTCGTGCCTTCGTCAGGTCGGCGCTCATCTGGTTGAATGAGGTTGCCAACTCGCCCAATTCGTCCTGCGAACGTACCGGTACTTTTTGCTCCAGATCACCCAGGGCCACGGCCCGAGTCGCCGCCGTCAGCTCTCGAATAGGACGGGATAGCGTTCTGGCCAATAAGATTCCTAGAAGCAGTGCCACAACCGCGGCGCCAATCGCGCCTATGAACAGCACCCGGTTCACCCGGCTCAGGAACAGCGCCTCCGCGCCCGCCAGGGTTCTGCCAATTGGGTTGGATCCCTGGAGCAAGAGCCCAACTTGCTCCCCATTGACGAGGATGGGAGTGCCATCATCTCGATTACTTTCGGAAGCCACCACGCCCACCTGATAGCCCATGCCCGGAATGACAACAGTGCCTTCTGAATCGACGACCGCGATTGGGCTTCCCCCTCGCAGGCCGGCGCGTTCCTCCCCTTGGATCAGGTCGCGGAACGGGGCTGGAGAACCGCCCGTGCCGAAGAACGGGAGCGCTTCGGTTACCCCTTCCCAGCTGCCGTAGGCGAGGAAAAAGTTGCCGAATTGTTCTACCAGGTCTTCACGATTCCGTTCGACGACGAATTTATCAAATTGGGCGGCCGTCGTACGCACGGCCAGGATGGCCACCAAGGCCACACCTGTCAGGGCGACGACCAGAAAGGCCAATATGAGTTTAAAGGTTAATGATCGCATCAGCGTTCTGTAGCCGGTGAGACGGCAAAACGGTAGCCGACGCCATAGACTGTTTCAATATAACAGGGCGAACGCGGATCGGGTTCGATCTTGGCCCGAAGATTCTTGATGTGGACGTCAATCGTCCGCTCGTACCCTTCGAAAGCCGTACCCTGCAGCCGATCTAGCAGATCCAACCGGGTGAAGACATGTCCAGGCGCCGACATAAGAGCCGCCAGCAGGTCAAACTCCGAAGGAGTGAGATCGATGAATCGATCGCCCGCTTTTACATAGCGACCGCCTCTGTTGAGGGTGATGTCGGCCGCACGAATTATCTCTGGTTCAGGAGCTGTTTTACCGGCTCGTCGCAAGACGGCGCGCACTCTTGCTGCCAGCTCGCGAGGGCTAAAGGGCTTGGTGATATAGTCGTCTGCACCTAGCTCCAGCCCGAGTACCTTATCGGTCTCCTCGATCCGGGCCGTGAGCAGGATGATCGGCGTGTTCCCCTCTTTCCGGTGCAGCCGCATGAACTCATACCCGTCTATCTCCGGCATCATGATGTCCAGGATAATGAGATCCGGGTTCTCATGGCGCGTCTGGAAGAGGGCCTCGCGCCCGTTTTCGGCCGTGATCACCCGGTATCCTTCTTGGGCCAGATAAGCTTTCAGCAGCGATACCAGTCGCTCTTCGTCATCGACAACCAAAATTGTCTTAGCCATTAACCGCCTTCCCTACTCTATTCTCATCCGCCAACCGGCAAGGCGACGAAGTCAAGTTCCAGCAAAACCTCCTCGCCCACATTTGCCACGAAGGGCACGCTCGGTATGATCAGCCCATAATCGCCTCTCTGTATAGTAGTTGAGGCCCTACCTTCCAGTCTATCGGCCGACACCGGGACAACCGTCACCTGAAATGTCACCTCGTTTGTGACGTCTCGAATCGCTAAATCACCCGTGATCTGGAAAGTGACGCTCTCGCCGGCGCCAGCGCTAGCCGGTAAGCCCGTGACAGCGGTCGGGGTAAAGGAGATAAACTCAAAGTTGTCTGAGTCCAAGATTTGATTCCCAATGGCCCGATTGCGGCGGTTGTCATCTGTTGACAGCGTGCGAGCGTTTACCAGTATCGTTCCCACTTGCGCGGAGGCCGGATCGGCCGCGTCAAATAAGATCTCGCCGGCAATCTGGTCTGTCAGGCCAATCACGTTTTTCGGGTTGCCTCGCAGGACTTCATCTATGATGAAGCGGGCTTCGGACTCGGCCTGCACGATCTCGAAGAGGACCGGCTCCGAGCCCCCCGGTTCCGACTCAATTGCGTCGGATGGCTCCGCACCATCGCTATCATCGTCATCGACGAACGTCCCTTCTCCATCGGTATCGGCCTGATGCTCGTCGTCATCGTCCGTGTCGGCCGGATCCGGAGTGTTCGCGCTGAGGGGGACGGCTTCGATAGGCCCACTGGCTTCTTCAGTCGGTCTCAGAAAAGCGTATGCCAACGCGGCCACGGCTACGATACCGACCAGGACGACGGCAATGCCGCCTATTGTGATGTTCTTTCTAGACAAGGTAATTCCTCCTTTGAAGATAATCTGTGCCTTTCGTGGGTTTAGTTCTCATATCTACTGTTCGTGTTCTGTGCTTGTGAAAATTAGGCGATCAAGCTCCTTTTTGATATCAAGCCAGTCGTGATATGACCAGGGACGAAGATGTCTTATATGCCATCACTTCGATCTCCTACTGGCGGTAAGATCAGTGATTAAACTCATTAGGTATAAAAATAACGTAACCTCCCTCACCAATTACCGGTTTCTCTAACTCAACCTGACCTCATGACCAAGCTCAATAACCGCCTGCATCTAACGAATTGACAGTCCCGATCCCTATTCCCCATTCCCCATTCCCCAACCAACGACCAGCGACCAGCGACCAATCTCCATTCCCCGATCCCCGATCCCCGATCCCCGATCCCCGATCCCCGATCCCCGATCCCCGATCCCCATCAATTATAAACCAGGATTGTGAAGATGGCGTTGCGAAGTTGTTTAGAAATTATGAAGAAGGGGAGGAATTGGCGATTTGCGATTGACGATTGACGACCAATGACCAGCCGCAGAGATTAATTACCAACGACTAATGACCAGCGACCAGCGACCATGACGATGGAC
>JBARZW010000438.1:0-4159 GCA_049650305.1 Promineifilaceae bacterium (SeqCode) | reverse complement strand
GCCCCGGCCGCCAGAATGGGGCTTAATTGACGCAGAAAGTCGGGCGCCCATTCAAATGGAGCCAAGATACCAGCTGCGATTGGAATCAACGCGATGTTATAGCCAAAGGCCCAGGCAAGATTCTGGTGGATATTTCGCATGGTAGCCTTAGATAGCTTTATAGCCTGGGGTACCGTGCGCAAGTCACCACGCATCAAAGTTACATCAGCAGCTTCCATCGCCACGTCAGTCCCCGTTCCGATTGCCATGCCGACGTCTGCCTGCGCGAGGGCAGGGGCATCGTTGATTCCATCGCCAACCATGCCGACCACATACCCTTCATCTTGTAGCTTGGCCACGTAGCTGGCCTTTTCACCCGGCAATACCTCGGCAAACACGCGATCGAGTCCCACCTCCGTAGCAATAGCTTCTGCAGTAGCTTGGTTGTCACCGGTCATCATGGCAACTGTCAGCCCCATCTCACGTATAGTGGCTATCGACTCTGCAGAACCTTCCTTGATCGTATCGGCCACGCCAATGATGGCGCTAGCCTGGCCATCTACTGCCAACCACATGGCTGTCTTAGCCTGGTTTTGTAGATGCTCGGCTTTCGATCCCAGTCCGTTGAGGTTGACTTCTTCTCGTTCCATCAGGCGTAAATTGCCAACTAATACCTGATACCCATCCACTTCGGCAGCAATACCGTGCCCAGCGATACCCGTAAAGGCGATGGGATTGCTTAATGCCAACCCTTTTTCCTGGGCTGAACGAACAATGGCTTCACCAAGAGGGTGTTCCGATCCGCGTTCGGCCGAAGCCGCCAGCCGCAATAATTCTTCCCTACTAACCGACACCCCGTTACTAGCGACAACATCAGTTACAGCTGGTTCCCCCTTTGTTATCGTTCCCGTCTTATCTAGAACAATCGCCGTTAGCTTGTGGGCTTGTTCCAGAGCGGCACTGTTTTTGAAGAGGATTCCGTATTCGGCCCCTTTGCCAACACCAACCATGATGGAGGTAGGCGTAGCCAGGCCCATGGCGCAGGGGCAGGCAATAACGAGCACGGCGACTAAACGCAAGAGCGCAGCCACGAAGTCACCGGTCACTGCATACCACACGATAAAAGTCGCTACGGCGATGATGATCACGGCGGGCACAAAGTAAGCAGCTACCTGATCAACCACGCGCTGGATCGGCGCCTTACTTCCCTGGGCCTGCTCAACCATCTTGATGATTTGGGCCAGGGCGGTTTCCTTGCCCACTTTGGTCGCTTCAAATTTCAGCAAACCTTGTTTGTTAATGGTGGCCCCGATGACCGCGTCACCCACGCCCTTGTCTACAGGCATGCTCTCGCCTGTAATCATGCTTTCATCTATCGCAGAATGGCCATCAACCACTATGCCATCTACCGGTATCTTCTCTCCTGGCCGGACGATGACCGTATCCCCGTTAATCACTTCGGCAATGGGGATATCCATCTCGGTGCCGTCTCGCACAACTCGGGCCGATTTAGCCTGTAAGCCCATAAGTTTCTTGATGGCCTCACTAGTTTGCCCCTTGGCTCGCGCTTCGAGCAACTTACCGAGCACAATCAGCGTGATAATGACTGCCGATGTCTCAAAATAGACGTGCATGCCTAGAGCCTCTGAACCCAAGGTCAAGGCAATGGTGACAATAACGCTGTAGAAGTAGGCTACAGAAGAACCTAGCGCTACTAAAAGATCCATGTTGGCGCTACGGTTCCGCAAGCTTTTTACAGCGCCGACATAGTAGTCCCAGCCGACGTAGAACTGCACTGGGGTCGCCAGGGCCATGAAAAACCAGTTCACCCAGATAGCGTCACCCCACTCACCCAGAAAACCCAGATCGCGGGCCATGCTCAGCAAAAACAGTGGGGTTGAGAAAATCAGGCCAACAATGAACCGCTTTTGTTGGTGCTTGATTTCGGCTTTTCGAGCGGTGGCTTCAGCATCTTCCAACTCTTCGTCCTCGGCAACCTCCACAACGTCATAACCTGCCTGACGTACGGCTGCCACCAGCTCTGCACGCGTAACAGCTCCTGGAGCGTAGGTCACGCTGGCTTTCTCGCTGGCGAAGTTCACAGAAGCTTCCAAAACGCCGTCCACCTTGTTCAGACGTTGCTCAATGGTATTCGCGCAGTTAGCGCAGGTCATACCTATCAGCGGGAGTTCTAAAGTGGCCTTGGGAATTTCATATCCGGCCTTCTTTACCCGCTCGATCACATTGACGGTAACAAACTTCGCATCGGTCACCGCCGGATCATATGTCACCGTTACCCTCTCGCTAGCGAAATTCACACTCGCATCGGTGACGCCCTCAACCTTTTTTGAGCTACGCTCTACCGTTGCGACACAGTTGGCGCAGGTCATTCCCAGAACGGGAAAAGTTAATTGTGCCTGTTCGGACATCCTGTCCTCCATAAAACAATAAACGGGGCGTAAGCAACACAGGCATTACGCATCAATCACATACTTCATCAACAGTTGATCAAGGCGAAACCGGGAAAGCTCCTGAATGTATATTAGGCACCGAATCCTGGATTCGCTCGCGAAAATGGGTTTACGCGTAAACCTCCAACTTCGAGCGCCATTTTCATATCAAGAATTTTGGAGTTTACCTAGTTCAGCTGGATCAATCCCTCGGGTGGGTAATTAATCTCCTGTAAAAGCGACTGTATATTCCCCCAGTTCGCTGGTTCTTCCCACACCACGGTGACTTGTTGGGTCCCCTGGTCGGCTTCGACGCGAGTGACTCCAGCCACATCACCAAGTTCCATCTCAATTGTATGGGTACAGTGCCCACAGCTAATATTGGGTACAGTGAAAGTTTTAGTTGCCATTGTCGTTTAATTCTCCTTCTATTGAATAGTTATGCTTCTTTGACATTTCAAAAATGCTAGCGACCTCGCCGAGCATGCGCTCACGTTCGGCGAGGTCTTCGCCTTGTACAGCTTTCAAAATGCAGGAGTCCAGGTGTGTCTCCAGCATCATGACACTAACTTTGTTAAGGGCTGCCTGCACCGCCTGAATTTGCCTTATCACGTCAATGCAGCAGGCATCTTCACGAGCCATGCGCTCGACACCACTAAGGTGTCCAGTGGCGCTTGCCAACCGCTGCGCTATGATTGTCTTCGTTCGTTCGTCCATAATATTACCCATCCCCCTTGGGCGGGGGTTAGTTATATTCTAGGTGGCGGCAAATTTTCTGTAAACGGCCATTTAGCCTGCGCCGTTTGGCTTATTACGTGTTTAGACGGTATCGGGTTTGCGATCAGATAGCGTGGCAGGCTGCTGCGTTTCATAGGAGTTCGAGGTCAACCGTCCCTTAGCCAAAGATGGTTCTGCTTCAGAACCCCACTGTCTCATCAGCCAGAGAGCAACAAGAAGTACGACCATCGCGGCCAGTTGAGCCTGACGTATGCCACCGGCCACGATCACGCTATCGCCACGAAATGCCTCTAGAAATAATCGGGTCAAGGCGGCTAATGCCAACCAGGCGAGAAAAATGAAGCCAGGGAAGCGGCTTAGATTCCGGTACTGCCAGAGTAAAACGAAAATAGCTATCGCTAGAAGGATCTCATATACCTGCGTCGGGTGACGATTCTCAGCCCAAAGATAAATGGCCCAAGGAAGTTTGGTTGGCGCACCAAATGCGTCGCCACTGGACAAGTTGGCCAAGCCCAATCCAATGGCAAAGAAGGCCAAGCCAGGAGCCAAAATATCCAGCGTGGTACGCAACGGTAGTCGTTTCCTGGCGCCGTACAGTATCGACACCAGCAAGGCGATGCCAAAACCTGCAGCGGGCACCAGCGTATTCGTATTGAGAGCGATAATCCCGAGTGGATCCTCTAGATACGTGTCAAGGTAACGGCCGACGTACAACATACGCGCACCGATAATGCCGGCTATCAAGGCAACGAAAACCAAACTGTAAATGATCTCTGGGCGGTATTTTTCCCGTTTTGCCTCCTTTTCAGCAACATTCAAGCCTAGCCACAAGCTAACGATTAAAATGAGACCGGGCACTTGCAAAGCATAGGGGCCAAGCTGCAGCAGGGGAAACATCAGGGAACCTCCGCCAATAGGTCCGCCACCTTGCTTTGAATAAGTGATTCACTCATAGGCCCTCCCGGGACGATAGAGCGAATGACGCCTCGGCG
>JBARZW010000437.1:0-9231 GCA_049650305.1 Promineifilaceae bacterium (SeqCode) | reverse complement strand
CCAGAATTCTCCTGCCAGCCATCCCAAGCCAGGTAAACAGTAGGCGCTTCATCCCCTCCCTGGGCAAAGGGATTCTCCTCATAAACAAAGGCCAGGTCTATAGCGTCATCGGACCGCTTGCTCTTGACGCCCATGTGACCAGCGGCATCATCCATTAATTCCGCCAGACGTAGACTACCTCCAGACGATACGACAAGCCGATCACCGGAACCGGCGCCCAGTCCTTGGAGCCTGATAATCGCTTCTACTTTGAAATTCGAAAGTCCAGTCCGTGCTTGCAGGAATTTTTTCACGTCAGAATTGTTTGCCAGTTCCCCCCCATCCAACCCTTCGCCGCTATAGGCGACAAACAAGAAACTCTTGTAGGGCTGGTAATCAGTTTCCTGCATCACCCGAATAGCCTCGAGCATGACCGCGACGCTACCAGCATTATCACTGGCGCCCTGGTAGGTCTGCCCATCCGGTCCGATCGGTGGACTGTCGTACTGGGCCATAACCACGATCAGGTTTTCGCCCAGGCAGACCGTACACCTATCCATCCCCGAAGTCCCGGGAATGTATCCGATGACATTACGGACGGACCATTTCTCGACCAGTGTTCCCTCCACCGACATACTCACCTCAGTGTCGATGGGAATAGTTTGGACTCTCTCAGCGTGTAGATCTTCTATTTGATTCTGTAGGTCTTTGACAGTGTATCCCGATTCACTCAGCAGGCGGTTAACCATCTCTTCCGTGACCCAGATCCACGGGGCCTGGCCCCATGGCTCGCGCCCGCCGATTGTATAGCGGCGGTCCAGTTTGTCCGGATCGTCAGTCAGCACCAGCATTCCAGCTTTGGCTCTGTACTTCAAGACGTCAACTTCATGTTCGGATAGAACCAGGATGATCTCGTTTGAAAAATCCATCCTTTCCAGCTCAGGGTAGGTTAGCCGCCAGGTCGATACTACATAAGGTGACAATTGCCCGATACCGACAAATCTAACGGGTCCACGAATGGCGCCGTTGTTCATAGCCGGTCCCGGATAGACCGCATAATCAACTCCCAAAACGGGTTCGGGGCCGCCATCATGGATGGTGAATTCCGGTTCCGCGTCAAGCTGCATATAGGAGTGTTTACGTTCCTGGAAGAAGGTGGCTTTCTGTCCCCCGTCCTGAAGGCCAAGAAGTTCAAATTGAGCCCCGATGTACCCCGCGGCTTCATCCATCCCTGCGGTGCCGAGAGCCCGGCCTTCCATCTGCGGAGAAACCAATTCGTCCACAAAAGCCACGGCCTCTTGGGCATCGAATTCGCTTGCATGCATCCGGTAAAATGGAGTAGCGCCGCTGTTCGACTGGAACCAGTAGAATCCCGCCACCACGACGACCGCAAGTAAGAAAGTGTAACGATTAAATAGACGGTTGATTACCAGGCTCCCGTCTGCAACCAGTCGCCTCAGACCTTCTCCGAATAAATTAAAGGCCAGGATGGTGATGAAAAACGCTAGCATCGGATAGAAGGCGGTCCACGGATACCCTCGGGCCAGCAAGCGAACATTGGCTAAGAGCGCGCCCCACTCAGGAACATCCGAGTAGAGCATGGTATAGGAGGGCAAGCTGATAAGCGATCCACCGCCAATAAAAATACTGATAAAGCCAAGCTCTCCAAGGAGCATTAGCACAGCGCCCATTTCGATGGCAGCAATTGATATCAGGGCCGCCAGCAGCAAGGGGAGTATGTGCCGGCCGATTATGCGAGGTGTGCGCGCTCCTAAGGCTACAGCACTCTCGATATGCGGTTGGGGCCGTATCTTAACGACTTCTCCACGAACAAAGATCATAATCTCGCCCCAGCCGACAAGACACAAGGCGATGATAAACGGCGGCAGCCCCTGCCTTATGCCAAAGGCAAGGATGAAGATCATCGCTAATAGAAGAGCTGGAAAGGCAGCCAATGCCTCAGAAGCGCCTACGATCAGACGATCCATCCAGCTACCGCTCGTCCAGCCAGCGATCGACCCCAATATGACGCCGACACCGATCCGTGCTCCAACGACAAGCAGACCGAGAACTAACGTCTGTTGAGCGCCGGCGAGGAGAAGGCTCAGTATCCCCCTTCCAAGCGCGTCAGTGCCCAGCGGATAGGTTTCGTCAGGAGGAAATGGTGGCGGCGTGAGCTGCCCATCGATCATCACTAATCCTTGTGTGTGGTATGGACTATTCGGCGCAAGATATGGACCAAAGAAGATTATGGCGATGATCCCCAGGACAAGTAAACCGCCAACCATAAATGGTAGATTTCGGGTTGCCGCTCGCCAGCCGGTTTTTCTGGTAGGCGGTAAGGTGTGGTCCACTTCCCGAACACTCGCGCTAGTAGTGGTTCCTAGGGAAGGCTTAGATTCGCCTCGGTTGCGAATCTGCTTGTACCAGCTTGTAACAGCGTTATTTGTTATTAAATCCTTTGCGTATTCGACGGCTCCACGCAAGAAATCTAATGGTTTGCCACGTGTACCCGCCGCGATATAGGCTGGCTGTTGCCAGAGCCTGGGATCGATCAGTCGATAGCTAAACTCAAGGATGAGATTGATCAAGATAAATAACAGTCCGAAACAGAGTAAGAGGGCGACGACTAGATCGTCATCCTGTTGGGCGATACCCTTCAGCAATGCAGCCCCTGCCCCCGGCCAGCCAAAGAAGCTCTCGACAATAGGAAGGATGGCCAGGGCAAATCGCACTGAAATGCCCACGGTGGTCAGGATGGGAATGGCTGCATTCCTCATCACGTGACCAATGGAAATCTGGTAATTCTTTAGTCCTTTGCTGCGCGCGGTGCGAACGTAATCCTCATCGTTGACGTCACTTATTGAAACGAAGGAAATTCGCGTGATCTGGGCCAGGGGCCGCGCTGCCAGCACAAGCACGGGTAATACCAAATGGGTGTCCCATCCAAATCCTCCAACAGGCAGCACCGATCGGCCTGTTTGTCGCGTAAGGGAAATGACAAGCCACTGCAGAAGAAACGCGGCAAAAAAACTAGGTATTGAGATGCCGACAATGGTCGCAACCAGAATACCCAGGGAACGTTTAGCTCCACGATTTGCTGCCCGCGCGCCGAGAATTAGACCCAGCACGGTGGCCAACAATACAGATAATCCCACCAATCCCAGGCTGCGTGGTAATAACACCGACACGACCTCGCCAACCGGAACCGAGATCAACGAACCGCTGGCAATTCCTGTCATGCCAATGTCGCCATGCAGGAGACGTTGAACATAGGCGACGGTGTCTGGAAAGGCATTGAGGGCGGCTTCCCCAACTGACATACCCCCGGCCATATTCAGTCCCAGGTAGCTCAGCCAAATGATGAAGAGTAGAACCAGGACGCCGAATAGCAAACGGGGTCCGAGGAATGCCAGGAGATTAAGAAGACCATCCCATCTCGACCCACCGGTTGTTGAGTCCTTGCCGGGTCCTGATTCATCGCCACGTTCGCCAGCTGAACCTCTTGAGCGGGACCCCACTCCAACCGGCCCAGTCGTCGCCGATGCCATCAGGACGGAAGGATATTCGACAGCCTGACTCAATTCACTAGACCCAGCACTAGAAAGCGAACTTTGGCCCTGGATTACATGGCTTGGGATAGACAGTAGCTCCGGCAGAACACTCTTAGCCCGGTCAATCGGTAAAATCCCAAGGACAGAGTCCTCGAGTTCTGGGATAGCGTCGTCAACTGCAGACTTCACCGTCAGGATAAAACGCAAATCTGGCGCTATCTTGCGCAGAGTGTGAATCTGATGGTTCAGATATTCGATAGGGATAAATGCAATATCGTGACTTCGACTCGAAAGCCTCTGGCAAGCCTCACGCGTCGTCGCTACAACCGTAGCTGCGTCGATTCCGGTATCTCTAAGAGCCTTGATAATCAGATCGGCTGATGCCCGATCCCTCTCAAGGACGATAACGCGGTGCATCATAATGAGGTCGAGCGATAAATCGTCTCGATTATAAAGCTAAACGCTTATGTTTTTCGGCGGATGGACCTCTTCCCTACAATCGACATCTATTTTAACACCTTTCACGGGCACGGACATTGGACAGATGTCCACTGTATAAGCCTCTTATCACCGACCATAGATCCGAGACCGATTAAATGAATATACCCTTCTACGTCGTCTCATTGAACCACGGCCGCCCTGTTGAAGAAGAGCCGTTTTCAGACATTTACTTATCTATGCGTCTTGCTTCGTTCACAGTGGCAAGCGGATGGGAACCTAATGGTTTGTCGGAAATCGGGGGAGTTATGGCTCAGTTCACCTGATTGATGATTTGTGATAGAGTACCACCCTTACGGTGAGAAGATGCCCCTACGAGATAAAATAGAGCCATTACCACGAATCAAAGGCGTTGGAGATCGCCTTGTCGCGGTTGCCTTGGGCGGCCGTTTCATGGATGAGCTGCTCAGCGGTTTACCGACAGTGCTAATGCCGACGATCCGCGCCCACTTTGGATTGAGCTATGCCCAGGTGAGTCTCCTTGGCGTAGCTATGGGCTATGCTGGCGCAGTGGTCGAGCCCATTGCCGGCTTGCTGATTGACATCTGGAAGCGACGCTGGTTGATGGCTTTAGGGGCGGCTGGCATCGGTCTCGCAACGGCCACGATGGGCATCGCTCCAACTTTCACCATCCTTATACTCGGCTTCGTTCTTTATGGCGTTGCCAGCGGCCCATTGGCCCACACGGCCGATGTTGTCCTCGTAGAGTCCTATCCAGAGACACCCGATCGCATCTTCACTCGAGCCACTATCCTGGATACGGGTGGCGCACTTCTCTCGGCACTTCTGGTGAGTGTCACCTTTCTGCTTGGCCTGGAGTGGCGATGGTTGATGGTTTCGCTAGGCTTGTCCAGCCTGATTTATACCGGGATCATTATAAGAACGCGCTTCCCGGCCCGGCAGAACGAGAGCAACCCCGAGCGACAGGGAACCGGCCGGACTATATGGGCCAATCTCCGTTCAGTTTTGACTAACAAACGAGCCTTGAGCTGGTTATTGTTCCTACTCGTATTTGCCATTGCTGAAGCGCCCATCACCTTCACCACAATCTGGCTGCGTGAAGAGGTAGGCATGAGCCAAGCGCTCATAGGTGTCTATAAGGCGCTGGAGATGGGCGTTAGTATCGCAAGTCTCATCTACCTGGACCGATGGTTGGCCCGCAGTCGTATTCGCAGCATTCTGTTGATCGCGGCTACTGGTGTGATCATCCTATACCCACTTTGGCTATTCGCGCCAGGTGTGCCCTTACGGTTCGCGTTGTCTATTCCCTTGGGATTTCTGTTCACCGTCTTCTGGCCTGTCGGAAGAGCCCAGTCTTTGACCAGCGTACCCGGCTTGGGCGGGACGGTAACCGCTGCGCTTTCGCTCATGGCCCTTGTTCCTCTCCCTCTCCTGTTTGGCTTGCTTGCCGAGTCGACATCGTTGACATCGGCTATGTTCTGGGTCACCATGATTGCCGTCGTGGCGATCATCTTGGTCGTATGGCTGATGCCCATGCCGAGGCAGGATACAGCGATAACGCCGCGTTCGGAGGATGAGTGACCAGCAGCAACCTTTCTGTCGATACGCATCTTCAAGAATTACTATGGTCGATTACAGCGAAATCTACACCACTCAGGCAGAGGCCTACGATCTGCTCGTGACCAGGGAAGATTACCAAGGAAACATCGCTCCTGCGCTTCAGGCCATACGTCCTTTTGACGGCCTTTCGGCCGTCGACTTAGGAGCCGGGACGGGCCGGATAACCCGTATTCTATCCCCTCATGTTGAATCGATTTTTGCGCTGGATATCTCGATTCACATGCTCAGAAAAGCCCGTGAGAATCTCGGTCGTCTAATATCTCAGAATTGGAGTCTCATTCAAGCCGACAATCGTATACTGCCGCTCGCTGATCGAGCCATCGATGTGGCTGTCGCTGGGTGGACATTTGGTCACTTCACGGGTTGGTACGCGGATTCCTGGCAAAGCAAGATCGATCAATGTTTGAGGGAAATGAATCGCTTGCTTCGACCTGGAGGTACCATCATGATCCTTGAAACGTTAGGTACGGGCAGGGAGTCTCCCCAGCCGCCGTCCGATGCCCTGGCCCGCTATTATGACCATTTACAGGATGCTTGCGGTTTCAAGATGAAATGGATACGTAGTGATTATCACTTCAAGTCTCTGGATGAAGCCATATACTTGTCCCGATTCTTTTTTGGAGAAGATTTGGCGAACAAGGTGGCAGTTGACGGGTCGACCATTTTGCCTGAATGCACCGGTATTTGGTGGCTACACCTGTAAGACAAGATGCCATCCATGTTGCCAATCTTCGAATCGGTTCTAGTAGGCAACAGAACAAGGGATTGCCGGGCCGTGATATTGGTGCAGAAAGGAAATGAATGAGGGTTCGTATCTTAGTTCTATTCTTCGTACTCTTAGTTACTGGCGCCGCCTGTAGCTCGTTAAGGACACGTGAGCCCCTGCCTACTCTCTCCAAGATCGTCAAAGATATTACGAAAGAGGCAACTGTTCCCGCTACCAATCCCGCTTCTGTACAACCTCTGGAAGGTCAAGCCGGCGGACCGATTCATTATGGATACACCAACCAGCGCGCCGACGGAAACCGCCTAGTCGAGGGCCGGGGACATTTGCCCGATGCCGAGGTTATCGATGTTTCCCTGGATGGTGTTCCCAGGTGGCTGGTGGCAGTGCCGGTGGACGGCGAGATGGCAAGCGGCTCAACCTCCCTTTGGACAGTTGTCCTTGAGGATGGCAGAGTTAGATCCTTCTTTTTGAAGGACGGGGTCGTCAGTGAGGGCCCGTCCCCCCCAACGCTAGCTGAATCAAACCCGCCATTATTGCACTTCGTCGACGGCCGGCCAGAATTCTTACGCCCTCCTGGAGACGCGCCGGAGTTGGCTCCACCGGCGATCCTTGATGAATCGGGAAATTGGGTTTACATTGACGCGAACGGGGATCTGGTATTCATGCTCGCTTCGGGTGTCGAATCCACTCGTTTGCCAATGAACGCCTTACCCGACGGCCGCATCCTGGTCGACGGAGACAGACGATTGCTGCTCCTAACCCAGCCAACTGAGCGCTACGGGCATGGTGTGCTCGGCGACGCCACTGAGGCTGGGGCAGTAACCCTTATTGAGACGGAGCCAGAACCGACGGTGATCTTGACTATCCTAATTCCGGAGCCGCTGGTCGTCGAAGGCATCGCCCCACTGTGGGCCGATATCACCGGAGATGGAAGTCGCGAAATAATCTTGACCCTTTCTGATAACGAACAGGGAGCTCAGATCGTCGCATACGATGAAAACGGCGTTCAGGTTGCTGCAGGACCAGCGATCGGACGAGGTCATCGCTGGAGGCACCAATTAGCCGTCGCACCGTTCGGGCCGGATGGCGAGGTGGAGCTAGTCGACGTACTAACCCCGCACATTGGAGGGGTGGTCGAGTACTATCGTCTGGTTGGGAATGAGTTGAAAATCGTTGCACAGGCGCCTGGCTATACATCACACGTCAACGGCACTCGCAACCTGGATATGGCCATTGCCGGAGACTTCGATGGTGATAGAAGGATCGAACTACTCCTGCCAAACCAGGCCAGGACCGAGCTAGGAGCTATCATTCGAACCGATGGCGGGGCAGAGGTCTCCTGGACGATTCCCCTGGATGGCAAACTCAGCACCAACCTGGCGGCCGTCACCACAGCCAGTGGTCGGCTAATACTGGGTGCTGGTACTGAAGATGGCATCCTCCGCCTCTGGTCCTAGAACCCCAAGCAGAGCTATGCTCGGCCAGTCCCATTCCTCTTTCGCCTTGACCCTTGCCCCTTTCGCCTTGCTCCTTGCTCCTTGCCCCTTTCCCCCCGTTACCCCATACTTGTAAGCCATGTCGGTGGACATCACCATTCCGTTTTGGGTATTAACTTTCTCCTATTGGATCCACATGTTGGCTACGGTGGTCTGGCTAGGAGGTCTTGTCTCTATGACCATCGTTGCCTGGCCTGCCGTTCGCAAGCGGATCCTCGACACCGACCAATGGCTAAGGCTACAAAAGCGATTCACACCTTGGGCCAGCGCCAGCTTAGTTATCCTCTGGGTCACCGGTTTCCTGCAAATGACTGCCGATCCTAATTATGACGGTTTTCTGGCTGTAAATAGCCTCTGGGCACAAGCCATCTTGATCAAACACCTGGCTGTAATTGGGATGATGATCTTCGGCATCTACATCCAGTGGCATATTCAGCCAGCCCTGGCCCGTCTGTCGCTCTTGGAAAAAAAACAGCCGACAGTGGCTGCCGATGAGAGGGAAAAACTGACTCAGCATGAGGTAAGGCTTCTTCGATTAAATGTGCTCTGCGCTGTGGCCGTCCTTTTCTTCACGGCGGTTGCCACTGCCATATAGTATCCATGAACTCTGATATATATGGGAATCCATTGACCGAGCTTACTTTGCTTCGTTTCATGGTTTCGGATATCCCAGAATAGCGGCCATTATTTGCTTGGAGGTAGAAATGGGAGAGGCGGAAGAGAGAATTCTGGAGATGCTGGCTGGAGGTACGATAACGGCCGAAGAAGCAGAAGAGTTATTGGCGGTACTAGCCGCGGACGATCAAAGTGAGCCTGTCACAGATGAGATTGTTGAGGCGGCGGAAATACAGGACGCAAAACCTCACTCTCCTCCACCCGACCTATCTCGTTTCCGCCGATGGTGGCGAATACCCCTTTTTATCGCCGTGGGTACAGCGATTGTTAGCGGGGCCGGCCTTGTCCTCATGTACCAGTCCTCCGAGCAGGTGGCCCTCCTGGGGTTCATGTGTATCTGGAGCCTATTCATCATCGCCTTATTTGTCGCAGTGATCCTCCTCATGGCGCGCCGGTCGACTTGGTTCTATATCAGCGTGGACGAAAAGGACGGTCATCGTTTCGCTTTCGGTATGCCCATGCCCTTAGGGTTGGTGAACTGGAGCATAAAGGCGGCTCGACCTTTCGTCCCAGATAAGCAAGCCGTGCACCTAGAAACGGCCAATGCTTTCGTTTCTGTGATGAAGGACGATCCGGAAGCAGCGCCCATCGTGATCGATGTCGATGATGAAGACGAGACAAGGTCCAGGTCTATATCGGTTAGCAAATAAGCGGCGTGAATGTGGGGATCCTGATGAAATTGGCCTTGGTAGTCGGGAGAAGCACCTGCGAAGATTGTTAT
>JBARZW010000436.1:0-3778 GCA_049650305.1 Promineifilaceae bacterium (SeqCode) | reverse complement strand
AAAAAACCACGGTGCTGGAGAACACCGTGGCCGTTAATCGAATTAGTTAATGCTAATCGTTCAGTCGCCTGGCGCACTCCTGCAGCATGAAATCCCGCCGCTTAGGCTAAGTAGGTCTAGAGCTAGGTTGCGAAAAAATCTTGCGTTATTCATCATGCACCGTATCTGAACGTGCTCCTAGATTATCATATGACCGTTGAACAATCAACACATTGATACGTGATCGACGTTCAGCCTTTATCGCCCTGCTAGTTCGTCGAGCAACTCATCCAACGGCACCAGCTTCCGCTCATCGCTGTCCCGCCGCTTGACCTCCACACCCCCTTGGGCCAGGCCCCTGGCGCCAACGGCGACCCGTACCGGGATGCCAATCAAATCGGCGTCTTTGAACTTCACCCCTGGGCTGGCAATACGATCGTCATAGAAAACGTCAATTCCGGCCGCTTTCAGGTCGATATAGAGCTCGTCTGCGACGTCCTTGGGCTCCTGCCCTTTGCCAACCGTCATCAGGTGTACGTCAAAAGGCGCCACACTCTCAGGCCAGACGATGCCATCGGGGTCGTTATGGAGCTCGACGATGACGGCCATCAACCGGTCCAGGCCGATCCCGTACGAGCCCATATGGATCAACTGCGGTTCGTTGTTCTCGTCTAAATAAGTGGCGCCGGTAGCCGCGCTATAACGGGTGCCCAGCTTGAAACAATGCCCAACCTCGATCGCCCGTCGCGCCTCTATTCGCCCACCGCACAGGGGGCATTTATGCCCCGTATCCGCCTGGGCGATGTCGGCCATTTGGCTGACAGAGAAGTCGCGGGGATAGTTGGCGCCGGTAAAATGGGTTCCCTCATCATTAGCGCCGACGACGAAATTACCGCCATATTCAATGGACGGGTCCGCGATGACATACGCACCTTTCTCCCCCAGGCTGCCGGCCACATCAAGATTGATAGCTGAGGCGTAACCTGGAACGGCCCCGGAGGCGATGATCTCATCCTCAGTCGCCGGACGAAGCGTGCCACCACCTAAAGCGTTCACGAGCTTTATCTCGTTTACTTCCAGGTCACCGCGCACCAATCCGAATACGAACCGGCCTTGAATTTCCTGTTTTCCAGAGGGAACATGCCAGTAGAAAACCGCCTTAACGGTCTGCTCCACGGAGACGCCTACGAAAGCGGCTACGTCGGCAATGGTTTTGCAATCAGGAGTCGCTACTTTTGTAAGCTCCTCGAGGTTGGAAGCCGTCTCGCCTTCTCGAACAAACTCGGCCGCCTCGACATTGGCGGCATAGTCGCATTCACTGCAAGCGATATATTTGTCTTCACCCTGGAGGTGGGGAACCGTGAATTCATGGGACGACTTACCCCCCATGGCGCCCACATCGGCCAGGATAGGGACAGCCGGGGTACCACAGCGGTCAAAAATGTTGATATAGGCCTGGTACAAGGATGGGTAAGATCTGTCCAACGATTCTTCGCTAGGATCCAGGCTATAGGCGTCCTTCATAACGAACTCGCGCAACCTGATAAGACCACCGCGGGCGCGAGGCTCATCCCGAAACTTCTTGGAGATGTGATAGACAACCCTCGGCAAGTCGCGATAACTTTCGATGTCGCTGAGAGTGATGTCGTTGACTACCTCTTCATGGGTTGGCGACATGGCGTATTCCCGACCGCTTTCGGTCCTGATCTTCACCAGGGCCGGCCCGAAAGAGGACCAGCGCCCTGTGGCTTCCCAGACCGCGGCCGGGTGCATATTGGGCATCCACATCTCTTGACCACCAATGGCATCCATCTCCTCAGCCATGATGGCCCATATCTTACGAATAACGCGAAGGCCAAGTGGCATGAAGGTATAGATACCCGCGCCAAGCGGCCGGACGAAATTGGCTCTTATTAACAGCTGGTGGCTTAACATCTCGGCCTCGGCCGGTGCTTCGCGCAGCGTCTTGCCAAAGGCGATGGACATTCTCATAGGCTAAACTCCTTAATATCGACTAGCGGGGCAGTATAGCAGTCGGCCATTTGAGCGTCAAAAGGGTAAAAAACGGCTTGAAAACAGATAAATAGGGCTATATCTGCCGTCAAGGACTCGAAAATGGCCACAATTAGGACCAATTCAGGACCAATTCCTTGCTTCCAGGGCTAAGTTGGTCTAAGATGGTGGCATAATTGTTGCACATGAAGGCCTCAACAGACCCAGAAGTTGCACAAATACCTAAATAAGGAAGGGAAAAATGGCTTACTCTCATACAAATTCCAAAGGTCGTACGTATTTTCTGCACTCCCAGGAGACCGTCCTGAAGAACGGTGGCACTCAAGTCATCTATTACTTCGGTAAAGAAGCGAAAGCTAACGCGATTGATGCCGTTCCGGCCGGTTACGTGGTTTCAGAAAGCCGAAACGGGCTTCCGATCCTCAAGAAGGGCTAAACCCCTTGGGTTCAACCACTTCTGGAACAGGACCAGCTATAAAGCTGTTCCAATAGACTTATCCGCTACCCGATCCAAAGTCGGGCAGGCGCAATAACAGTCAATAAAGCTCCGGCGTGTAACATGCCGGAGCTTTGTGTTGTCTGGTTTTGGCCCTTGTCCCCAGCTGTCCAATGGAAGCTCTCAACTGTTATTGATGACACCGGCGACTTAGAGAATGGCAGCTAACCCCTCAATAAGGGCGTCCACGTCACTCTGAGAGTTGTAGCCCTGGATGGAGACGCGTATAAATTGTTTGGCCTCCCATTCAATCAGGGGAATCTCGATCCGGTACGCTTCGTACAGTCGCCTCTTCAAGAGGTTGACATCATCAACATGTGGCAAGGGCGCTATGGCCATCTGGTGAAAACCAAAAGAAGGCTGATGGTCAGCATCGGCCTTCTGATGGTCAGAATCGCCGCCATTTGGATAGACACTCTCCAGACCGGTCAGCCCGCAGATGCGGCGGATCGATTGTTCCAACAACTCATGACATTGTTGTCGAACGAGCGACCAGTTGTGCTCCGACTGGAACTGTATCGCCGCCGGAACCGATAAGTAAGCCGCCAGGTCATTGGTTCCCAACCACTGTAAATAATCCAGGTAATCCGACCCGAAGGTGAATACTCGTTCTTCCCCCCAACCCCAGCCAACGACCAGGGGTTCGATCAGGGCTTGCTTCTCCGGCCTGGTATATAAGAAAGCCGATCCCTTTGGGCTGCAGAGCCACTTATGCCCATTTCCGGTGTAAAAATCGGCCCCGACCGCCTGCATGTCCAGAGGAATCTGACCTAACGCATGAGCACCATCCACCAAAGTCAGTATCCCCGCACGCCTCGCCCGGGCGCATATCGCTTCCACGGGCAGATGCTGCGCCGTCGGTGATGTAATGTGGCTGATGAAGATGACTCTTGTACGCTCTGAAACACCTTTCCAGAACAATTCAACGGACTCATCGGAGGAGGGTAGAGGGACTGGTATCGATTGTTGGATGACGTCAAACCCACGCTTCTGGCTCAGAAAACCCCAGACGCGGCTGCATGCCCCGTACTCATGGTTTGTCGCCAATACCTCGTCCCCGGGACCAAGATTCAACGACCGGGCCACCACATTAACGCCGAAGGTAGCATTGGGTACGTAAACCAGATCGCTGGCCCCGGCATTCAGATAATCGCCCAGTACTTGGCGAGCGTTTTCCAGGTGCCCTGGCAGCTCCTTATCGATGAATGAGACGGGTTGGCGTTCTAGACGCCGCTGCCAGCTCTGGTAGACATCAAAAACCGGCTTTGGGGTGGCCCCGAAGGATCCGTG
>JBARZW010000435.1:0-3235 GCA_049650305.1 Promineifilaceae bacterium (SeqCode) | reverse complement strand
TACCTGGAGGCTTGTTGCCTGAGCGGCAGTCTCAGCGAGTTGAGCTGAGGGTATATTCACGTTGATACCAACGCCGACAACGGCGCTGCGAACAGTAGAATCTTGAATATCGCCTTCCATTAAGATACCCCCACACTTACGTAATGCAGGCCGATTACCCATAACGAGATCGTTCGGCCACTTGATCCGGAGATCTAATCCAGTTTCTAGTTTTATGGCTTCGATAGCGGTCAGACTCGCGATCATCATGAGCCATTGCACGCGCTCCGCAGGCCAGTCCGGTCGGAAAAGAAGAGAAAATAGAAGCGAGGAGCCAGCTGGCGCGTGCCATTGGCGTCCTAGTCGCCCTCTTCCCGAACTCTGGTGTTCGGCCAGCACCATGGTTCCTGCTGGCTCTCCCTGTGCCGACATCATCTTGAGTCGTGTATTGGTCGAATCAATGGTATGGAACAAGTAGAAACGGCGACCAAGCCACCGGGTTTTTATAGTTGATGAAAGCGCCGATTTAATAAATATGTCATCCATAATCGTTAGCCAATTGCAGGCGAGTGAGATCCAAGATTGAAACCAAGCAGTACAAATTACCTATCCGATCATCCACTGCAGACGCGATATGCCATTCTGATCAAGGCGGATTTCCGATTCTACTGGACAGATCAGACTCCTACAATAATGGATTGCTCTTATCCTCTGATATTGACCTTTGGCAAATCCCGACTATCATCTGTGTTAGAGTCTTCAAGATTGTAGTACGAAACAACGATGGCCTTTGGTTGAAAAGCCGGATTCTGTTGATCCCAGTTCATTGAAACCAGATCAACACGGATAGTAACGATCTTCGCGTAGATACACGTATGACTCGGTCACGATCAACACCAAGCAGACGGCGACGCAAAGAACCTGCGGCCGCCCCACAGACCTGGGACGAACGCTTCATCAGAGGTATTACTCCTTGGAAATGGGAGATCGCTGGATTCCTCCTATTTTTGATCGCAGTCGTTACCTTGCTCGGAATGCTGAATATCATACGCTCTGGGCCGCTGGATCCTTGGACCAGGATGCTCCGGCAATTTACTGGATGGGGTGTCTATCCACTATGTCTAACTCTCGCTTCGATCGGATTGTATTTCGTGCTACGACGCCTCGAGATCCCTGTCGTACCACGCTCGTCTCAGATAATCGGTATTGAGATTATCGTTCTGGTTGTGCTGGCTTTGAGCCATCTTCTTATTGGAAAGGGTTTGAACGGCGCCCTCCAAGGTAAGGGTGGCGGACTGATAGGCTGGGCTTTGTCAGAACCTATTATGGAGTTTCTTGGTCCACCGTTGACGGGCGTGATGGCTTTGATCACCCTAGTATTTGGAGCTGCACTGGTAGCGAATATTGGCTACGGCGATGTCATAATGTGGTTAAATCGCACCTCGATAAGGCTGCAGATATGGTCCGACGAGCTTGATACGGACGTAGCTGAGAGGCAGGCTCAGATTGAGGCCAAGAGAGAGAGGGAAGCAAGACCATCTATTTCGGGTTCGGACACGACCGGCGCATCGACACGATCCATGTCCAACGAGAGGACAGGTCGCGACCAATCAACAGCAGCTAGACCGACGCCATCGCCCAACCGCAATATACAGTTGCCGCCAATCGACCTTCTCGAGGAAGGCACAATATTGGCCCTATCTGAGAGTGACATCGATGAAAAGAAGCGCACCATCGAGCAGACGTTGATTGATTTCGGATTGCCGGCTACTGTCACCGAGGTACGCAAGGGCCCAGCAGTAACGCAATTCGGCGTTCTACCCGGGTACATCGAACGGAGTGGGCCGGGAGGAGAGGTCAAGCAATACAAAGTTAGAGTGGGCCAGATCGCCGCTCTACAGAAGGACCTGGCTCTTGCACTTCAAGTGTCACGAGTGAGAATCGAGGCCCCCGTGCCAGGCAGGGGTATCGTAGGCGTCGAGGTACCCAATTCAGAAACGAATATCGTCCATCTAAGAGCCATCATTGAGTCCGATTCGTTTCAGAATGTAAAGTCTCCCCTTGCTGTCGGCCTGGGCCGGGATGTTTCCGGTGCACCAGTGGCCTCCGACCTGGGCGCCTTACCCCATTTGCTCATAGCCGGAACGACAGGATCAGGAAAATCAGTGTGTCTTAACGCCCTTATTACCTGTCTCGTGTTCAACAACCCACCCGAGAGACTCAGATTGGTGATGATTGATCCTAAGAAGGTTGAGTTCATCCGGTTCAATGGACTGCCGCATCTTCTTGGAAACGTAGAGACTGAGGGGAAGCGCATCATCGGCGTACTCCGCTGGTTGACGGTCGAGATGGATCGCCGTTACCAGGTATTTGAGGAGGTCGGAGCGCGAAACTTGCAGGAGTACAATCAAAAAGTCTCCAGGAGTAAGGATCCCCAAGAGAAGAGGATGCCTTATATCGGGGTCTTTATCGACGAGTTAGCGGATCTGATAACCAGCTATCCAGGCGATGTTGAACGAACGCTATGCCGGCTGGCCCAGATGGCTCGTGCAACTGGCATACATCTCGTGGTTGCTACGCAGAGACCCTCAACGGACGTGATCACGGGCTTAATAAAGGCGAATTTCCCGGCCCGGGCTTCGTTCGCCGTTACCTCCAATACCGACTCTCGTGTCATTCTCGATAGTACGGGAGCGGAGCAACTTCTTGGCAAGGGAGACATGTTGTTTCTGTCGCCAGATGCCAGTGCGCCAGCACGTATTCAAGGTTGCTTCGTAAGTGACCGGGAGATGGAGAAAGTGGTTGAGTACTGGCAACAAACCGCTACTGATGTCGAACCAGACCTGATAATGCAAGAGACACCTGAGGAGTCACCATGGGACAAAATGATCGTCCGTTCGACCTACGTGAGCGAACGAGATGAGCTATTGGAAGAGGTTATTGAATTAGCGAAGAAGCGCGACGCTATATCAACTTCTTTCATCCAGAGACGGCTAAGGATCGGTTATCCCCGGGCAGCCCGGCTAATGGAGGCTTTGCATGAACTGGGCCTGGTCGACGACCCGAAGGAAGGGGGGAAGACCCGCCGAACGCTTGTTTCTGGTGATGAGGATCCTCTCGAAGATCTGCTCAATAATCAGTGAACCGCCACTCTTCCAGTCGAATACGATCGACGAGCTGTTCGACTCCTACGGCCGAGTTCGTTTTTGTCTAGCACCGGATAAATATAGGTGGGATCCTCGCCATCATCGCCTGA
>JBARZW010000434.1:0-16560 GCA_049650305.1 Promineifilaceae bacterium (SeqCode) | reverse complement strand
GGGAAAAGTCTTTCCTTCGAATTACAGCTGCTCAGTGGTGCTCGATATAGATCGCCGGCGAGCTGCAAGTGATCGCCAACAAAAGCGGTCGGATCACCTATTAGCTCCTCTAGAGATACAGATAGCGAAATGTCGGTAGATTGTGAAAATTCTGCGCCCGAAATTTCCTCCATCGAGGAGCTCACCAACTCTCCACGTTCACCCCGGCAACCCGTCAGCACTATTAAAAGAATCAACGGCAAGTACCACCTGTAACTCATAGAAGACAGTTTAATCCATCATACTGCGAGATGGCAAGCAGTCGCGGCTCGGCAGCAACTAATTCTTAGAGAGGATTTACCTGGAAACGATTCAAAGGTCCGATTGGAAGAGAGATATAAGCTATTGCGATAAAAACGCCTTATTGATATACATTAACCCGACTACTAATTCTCCAAATAGATGATATGACATACGATGATGAGGTTTACGGGCGGATTCTGTTGAGGGATCCAATTCTACAGGAGCTTATGGGTTCGACTGCCATGCGACGGCTGCAAGGCGTCTTGCAACATGGTATCACCGGCTTAATTGGTATAACAAGAGCGACGACGCGTTTCGAGCACTCGGTAGGAACCATGCTATTGGTTCGCAGGATGGGCGGTTCCATCGAAGAGCAGATAGCTGCTTTGATTCACGATGTTAGCCATACGGCTTTTAGTCATGTCATCGATTACGTATTCCATAGTCACGAAGATCAGAATTACCACGACGCGGTGAAGGAAACCTTCATCTCTTCAACGGATCTTCCAGGGATGTTAGCGAATAGGGGATACGATTGGCGTGATTTTCTGGATGGGGAGCGTTTCCCATTGTTGGAACAACCAGCTCCTGCCTTGTGCGCGGACCGGATAGACTACTTCCTCCGTGATGCCCTAGGCCTGGGTATCGCGACAGCCGACGAAGTAGCGTGGGCTCTGTCTCACCTGACCGTGCTGCATAACCGGATTGTCGTCGATGATTTGGAGGCGGCTCGATGGTTTGGATATGCATACATATCAGCGGATCAATCAAGCTGGGCTAATTTTCGTGAAGTCGCTTTGTATGAACTAACCGCCATGGCGATTCGGAGGGGACTGGAGATAGGTGCGATCGTGGATGGGGATTTCTGGGGAAGCGACCGCGAGCTATGGGTGAAGCTGCAGAAGAGCGATGACCCGATCATTCGGGATCGACTCGGCCATGTCTCGAAGAGTACTGAATTTGCATGGGACGAAGTGGACAGTGATTTCGATGTTACCACTAAGCTTCGAACTGTCGATCCAGAAGTTTTAATAGGCTCGAACCTACTAAGCTTATCGTCTTTAGACAACGACTTCGCCACTGCGCGGGTAACGTATCTTGACCGAAATCGAGGGCGCTGGCCTATCCGAATAGTCAGCAGCTGATTTCCCCACGACCCCACCTGCTAGTTTCAATAATGAACCGTATCAGAAGAATAATTGAATTAACAAACCAGATATCATATAATGAGTTCGGTTCCTGAATCGATCCTCCCAAAATGAATAAACCGCTGGATAATAAAGATCGCGCCCTATTGAGGTATTTACAAGATGATGCCCGCATTACCAATACGGAGCTTGCAAAGCGCGTTGATCTTTCGCCGCCAGGTTTGCAGAAGAGGGTGCGAAAGTTAGAGGAACTGGGTGTCATCGAGGGATACAAGACGCTGTTAAACCGCGAAACACTCGGGTTCGACATGCTCTGTTTCGTGCAGGTTACCCTTCAGCGGCATGAGCCGGAGGCCATTCTCAGGTTCAAGGACATCGTCCAATCGATGTCTGAGGTGATGGAATGTTATCACCTTACCGGCGAATTTGATTACTTGCTTAAGGTCATCGTCCGGAATAGAAAACACCTGGAGCAATTTCTTGTAGATAAACTTACACCCATTAAAGGGATGGACAAGATCCGGACTAGTCTAGTATTAAGTGAGATCAAAGCCACAACGGATGTTCCGCTAGATGACGAATCAGCGGATGAGGAGGGCGAGAGCTAACTAGACATGACAATGAATATCACTCCGTTCGTCAACGAATTCGAGTCCCCCGAACTAAGATTGGCTGGTTGGACACAATCCATAAAACGATCAGTACTCAGAGAGATGCTGGCAGTTGTATCTCGACCCGGCATCCTCTCATTTGCCGGTGGTCTTCCGGCACCTGAACTATTCCCGACGAAAGAGTACGCCCAAGCCGTCGATGTTACCCTCTCCAGGGATCGCAACGCCCTTCAATATAGTCCGCCATATCTACCGCTAAAATGTCAAATCGTCGACCTGATGGCACAGAGAGGCATCGCTTGCACTGAGGAGCAGGTATTTATTACGACCGGCGCACAGCAAGCACTCAACGTCCTAACTCGTCTGTTTCTTGATCGTGGCGACGCTGTGTTGATAGAAGAGCTTGTATACACAGGCATCCAGCAGGCGCTTGCTGGCTATGACGCAGAAGTCGTCACTGTACCAACTGATCTAGAGTTAGGAATGGATACCGATGCCGTCGAGTCGCTTCTCCTGGGGGGATTACGCCCGGCCTATGTATACGCAATTCCCGAAGCCCATAACCCGTTAGGCGTCAGTCTGAGCGAGGCGCGGGCCTCGAGGTTGGTGGAACTCGCTCGAAAATATGGTTTCCCAATTGTGGAAGATGATCCCTACGGATTTCTTACTTACGATAAAGAGGCTAGGCCGCCGATGCGATCAATGGATGATAGGTGGGTGATATATGTAGGCTCGTTTTCAAAGATCCTTGCTCCGGCCCTTAGGCTCGGTTGGATGATTGTTCCCGAGAATCTGGTTCCAAAACTAACAGTACTTAAAGAGGCCCTAGATCTCGAGACTTCCGCATTCATACAACGAACAGTGGCAGCATACTTGGAGGCGGGCCACTTGCCCTCCCACCTCGATCATCTTCGTGAGGAGTATCGTCGCCGGCGTGATACGATGCTGGTTTGCATGGAACGATATTTTCCATCTGTTGCCCGGTGGACACATCCATCTGGTGGCATGTTTATCTGGGTAGAATTACCTGAGCATATTGATACGGCCGAACTGCTGACAATCGCCGTTGAAGAGGAGCATGTTGCTTACATACCTGGCTCGGCTTTCAGCGTCAATTCAGGCGTTATCGGTTCAAGTTCGTCCGCTCGATCCGATAACTGTATGCGCTTAAACTTCTCCAATAGCACGCCAGAAGAAATCGAACAAGGCATTGCCAGTCTAGGTCGGATATTGCACAAACACTGCTAGTCGCTCAGAACAAGAAAGCCCAAAGCGTACTCATTCGCGTTACCCAAAATCGAGCAGATGATTGTATTGTTCGCCGCATTGCGGTGTTCAAGCATGGTTTATCATTAGGAATAGGAGGCTGTCGTGGAAGATTTTTTACCCATAAAGGGAATAGATCATGTAGAGTTTTACGTCGGTAACGCAAAGCAAGCGGCCCATTACTACCGCACAGGATTTGGTTTTGCTCTATCTGCGTACAGTGGACTTGAAAAGGGTAACCGTGAGCGCGCGTCCTACGTGATGGAACAGGGGAAGATCCGGCTTGTTTTTTCGACCGCTCTCGGACCTGACCACCCAATGGCCCGGCATGTTCACCTCCATGGGGATGGCGTAGCCGTCATAGCGCTAGCGGTTCCTGATGCGACCATCGCTTATCAAGAAACAACACGGCGAGGGGCGACCGGCACAATTCCTCCAAGCCAGGATAACGATGATCATGGTGTTTACAGGTACTCGGCGGTCAAGACATACGGCGACACCATCATCAAGTTCGTCGATCGAAGCGAATATAATGGTTCATTCGCCCCTGGTTATGACGGGCGAAGCAGATCCGATTCAAGCAACGGTCGCCAGACACTGCGAGCCGGATTAGGGCATATCGACCATGTGGTTGGCAATGTAGAATTGGGAGCGATGAATCGGTGGGTATCGTTTTTCGCTGGTTCGATGGGGTTCTCGCAGCTGGTGCATTTTGACGACGAAGACATTTCTACGGAATACTCAGCTTTGATGTCAAAGGTGATGCTGGATGGTACCGGTAAGGTAAAATTCCCAATCAACGAACCTGCTGAGGGAGAGAGAAAATCGCAGATCCAGGAGTATCTTGATTACTACTGCGGACCCGGTGTACAACACCTGGCACTGTCTACCGGCGATATTCTCGAGACGGTGACCGAGCTGTCCGCCAACGGAATTGAATTTCTCCATGTTCCTACTACTTACTACGACGAACTAGAAGGCCGGATAGGAAAAATCGATGAACCTACTGATAAATTATCTGAACTAGGTATTCTGGTCGATCGTGATGACGAGGGTTACTTGCTGCAAATATTCACCAAGCCTGTGCAAGACCGCCCAACGCTTTTCTTTGAGATTATCGAGAGACATGGATCCCGGGGATTTGGAAAAGGTAATTTTAAAGCGCTATTCGAGTCCATAGAAAGAGAACAAGCGCTACGAGGTAATCTCTAGCCAACTCGAGTTTTTGACTCCGGAAGTGGGTGACCGCTCGATCGTGCTACCCGCTGGAGAAATTGCAATTTGGAGGTAGTTATGACCTATTATTACAAGCTCGGTCAATCCCCCACAAAAGACATACTCAATTTAGGCAGAATGATGGATCGTTATTTCACGAAGAAGTAATGGGGATCCATGGTTTCGCTGGAATTCAATCAATTCTGTACCATGTCCATCCCCCTACTCAGATACGGCGGGTCACACTCCATACGGATGTCGCTATCGCTTATGAAGAATCTGGCCCGCTCCGGCCGCGTCACCTCCGAACCGACGGGATTCAGGAAGGTGGTGATCTGATTGGTGGACGGATTCCACTGATGGGGAATAACGAGGTAGTCCTTTACGTGGCCCGGCCAACAGAGCCGATGTCATATTGGTATAAGTTTGCCCATGGAGATGATATTCTCTTCATTCACGAAGGAAGAGGATTGCTTGAGAGCCAATTCGGGACGATGCCTTATGGACCTGGGGACTACCTGGTGATACCGACTGGAGTGATCTGGAGATTTATACCGGAAGAGGGTGTGCCTCAAAGGGTACTCAACGTGGAGGCTAACGGACATGTCGTACCACCTAAACGATATCTCAACAACTACGGCCAATTCCTGGAGCATTCTCCTTATTGTGAAAGGGATATTCGTCCACCTTCGGAGATGATAACCATTGACAAGCCGGGTGAATTCGAGGTGCATGTGAAGGCCCGTAACCAAGTGACTAGTTTCATATATGATCACCATCTTCTGGATGTTGTCGGATGGGATGGTCATTTGTGGCCTTTCGCATTCAACCTCGCTGATTTCGAACCGATTACGGGTCGGTTGCACCAGCCGCCTCCTGTTCATCAGACTTTTGATGGCCCTGGGTTCGTACTCTGCTCATTTGTACTAGGCTATTCGACTATCATCCGCAGGCGATTCCTGTTCCATATAATCATTCGAACGTAGACTCTGATGAGGTGCTATACTACGTCGAAGGTGATTTCATGTCCCGCAAAGGAATTGAGCAGTCATCAATTACCATCCACCCAAACGGTATACCCCACGGTCCACACCCTGGAACCTATGAAGATTCGATTGGAAAGGAGCGGACCGAAGAACTGGCCGTGATGGTTGATACGTTCCGTCCGTTAAAAATGGCGACACACGCCGCCGCCTTTGAGGATGAAGCATATGCATACAGCTGGCTGCCTCCACAGGAACAGTCAAAGTAATGATTCTTGAACCGGAAAGATTGAAGTCAATGGATCGGTACAAATTAATGATTGGTACGATCCTTCCCAGGCCGATCGCTTGGGTGAGTACCATCGATGAAGCTGGCAATCTAAACCTGGCGCCATTCTCTTTCTTCACAGTCGGCGCCATGGATCCATTGACCCTGATATTTTGTCCTCAAATACATTCTGACACCCTGATTAAGAAAGATACCCTTCGGAATATCGAGGCGATACCCGAGTTCGTAGTCAACCTGACTGATGAACAGACGGCGCAACAGATGAACAGGACCGCCACCGTGCTGCCGTACGGCCAATCCGAATTTGAGTTTGCTGGATTAACACCAGTTCCCAGCGAAAGTATCCGCGTTCCACGAGTGAAAGAAGCGCCTGTAGCTTTTGAGTGCGTTTTACAACGCATCGTCATCATTAACGAAGGTAGTGGTGGTGGTTCGGCTATATTCGGGGAGGTAAAGCGCATCCACATTCGAGATGACATCTATGTGGATAGCTACGTTCGATTAGAGGCACTGAAGCCGATCGGCCGGCTTGCAGGCAGCGGCTATACTCGAGTAACAGATACATTCAACATGGAGAGACTGCCGCCGCCCAGCGATACAGAAAAATAGTTATGCCAAGCCCGATCCCGGGCAGTGCAACGACTCTGGATAATCCAATGAGCATGAGGTGCATGGATGAGTAAACTGTTCGACCATTTTGGAGCAAGGGCCATATTGCCCGGAGATGAACGAGCCTTTTTTCGGTTGGCGAAGTTGCAAGAAGACGGCATAGCGAACATCGATCGGCTTCCGTTCTCCATCCGTGTTTTGTTGGAAGCACTGTTGAGGACCTGTGATGGAGAGGTAATTTCCAGGGATGATGTTACTAATCTGGCGAGGTGGCAGGCACAGAGCGAGTCGCGCGGTGAGTTACCCTTCAAACCAGGTCGAGTCATTCTCCAAGACTTTACCGGAGTGCCGGTTGTGGTCGATCTGGCCTCTCTGCGATCGGCCATGGCCAGATATGGGGGCGATCCAAGTCGCATCAATCCTGTTGTTCCGGTAGACCTGGTCATCGACCACTCGGTCCAGGTAGACACGTATGGTTCATCGGCAGCTCTCTTAATAAACGCGGAACGAGAGTTCGAGCGAAATCGAGAACGTTACGAATTTCTAAAGTGGGGAGAGGAAGCCTTCGATAATTTCCGAGTCGTTCCACCGGCAACCGGAATTGTCCATCAAGTCAACCTCGAGTACCTTGGCCGGGTGGTCATGACCAAGCCTGACGGTGGCATCGATGTTGCTTACCCCGACACGCTTGTCGGAACTGACTCACATACAACGATGATCAACGGTTTGGGAGTCGTCGGTTGGGGCGTCGGTGGAATCGAGGCCGAAGCAGCGATGCTGGGACAACCTATCTATATGCTTACTCCTGATGTTGTCGGTTTCAAATTAACCGGCAGATTACCCGAGGGATCTACAGCTACCGACCTGGTTCTCGTCGTCACCCAAATGTTACGTGAGAAGGGCGTCGTGGGAAGTTTTGTGGAGTACTTTGGACCAGGATTGAGCAATATGAGTCTTCCTGATCGGGCGACCCTGGCCAATATGTGCCCCGAATACGGGGCTACAGTTGGTTTCTTCCCGGTTGACGATGAGACGCTCAATTATCTAAGACGTACTGGCAGAACGGAAGAGCTGGTTGATCTAGTCGAGCGATATACCAAGGAACAAGGTTTGTTCCGAAGCGATGATACGCCCGATCCACAGTTTTCGGATGTTGTAGAACTTGACTTGAGCACAGTCGAATCGAGTTTAGCCGGCCCAAATCGTCCTCAAGATCGTATTCGCTTATTGGATATGAAATCCACTTTTTATGATGCATTACAAAAGCCGATTGAGAAGCGGGGATTTAAACTGTCAGCGCGCGACATGCAGCGCAAGGCAACTGTCACTCAGAACGGACACTCCGAAGAAATCGGCCACGGGGCAGTTGTCATCGCCGCAATTACGAGCTGCACCAACACATCAAA
The DNA here is from genome assembly GCA_049650305.1 of Promineifilaceae bacterium (SeqCode). Lineage (GTDB taxonomy): Bacteria > Chloroflexota > Anaerolineae > Promineifilales > Promineifilaceae > UBA11865. Next base: position 8,751 of record JBARZW010000434.1, on the reverse strand, counting down.
TCCATCGGTCATGATTTCCGCGGGTTTGCTCGCCAGGAATGCGGTGGAGAAGGGATTGCAGGTTCAGCCTTTCGTGAAGACTAGTTTGGCGCCTGGATCACGAGTCGTGACTAGTTACTTGGAGGAAGCCGGTCTGATGCCTTACTTGGAGAAGCTTGGGTTCGACGTCGTGGGTTATGGTTGTACGACCTGCATCGGCAATTCAGGCCCTATCTCCGATCCGGTCTCAACGGCAATTGAAGATAATGACTTGATTGTTGCCTCAGTCCTAAGCGGCAATCGTAATTTCGAGGGACGGATCCACCCATTGGTGCGGGCTAGCTACCTAGCCTCGCCACCCCTGGTCGTTGCCTACGCACTTGCAGGTAAAGTGGATATAGATTTCAACTCAGAACCACTGGGAACGAGTCCTAATGGGGAACCGATCTTTCTGACCGACATTTGGCCGAAAAGCATGGAAGTCGAAGAGGTGCTCGGCCGATCTTTAACACCCGATATGTTCAGGCAACAGTATGGCAATGTGTACACCGGTAACGAGACTTGGAACGAAATCCCTAGCAGGGGGAGCGAATTATACGAATGGGATCCAGATTCTACCTATATCCAGGAACCGCCTTTCTTCGACGATCTATCTCTGGATCTTGAACCGATAGGAGACATCGTTGAGGCCCGCGTCCTGGTAAGGGTGGGGGACTCGGTTACGACCGATCACATCTCTCCCGCGGGAGCGATTGCAAGCACGTCTCCGGCCGGATCGTACCTGATAGAACGCGGAGTTACCCTCAGAGATTTTAATTCGTACGGTTCTCGCCGGGGTAATGATCGCATAGTAACTCGAGGGGCTTTCGCCAATGTTCGTTTGCGCAATCAAATGGCTCCCGGCACGGAGGGTGGATGGACGACATACCTACCCACGAATGAAGTAATGCCCATATATGATGCTTCCCTCAAGTACCAGGAAGATGGTACGCCGCTGGTTGTGCTGGCTGGCAACGCGTATGGTACTGGAAGCTCAAGAGATCAAGCTGCCAAAGGAACACTATGGCTTGGCGTCAAATTCGTCATCGCCCAGAGTTATGAGCGAATTCACAGAAGCAACCTGCTAGGGATGGGAGTTCTGCCGCTGCAATTCAAAGATAACCGAAGCGCGGATTCGCTCGGTTTAGATGGTAGCGAGCTCTACTCTACCGTTGGCTTGAATGACGATCTGTCCCCGGGGCAGGAGATCACTGTACGGGCAGAAAAGAAGGACGGTTCGGTAATAGAATTCCAAACCGTTTGCCGCATCGACACGCCGATTGAGGTTGAATACTATCGAAACGGTGGGATATTGCAGACAGTCTTACGAGAGCTCCTGGGAGCCTAGCAACCTCTCTGGCGAGATGATACATCGGGTAAGAGATTCCCGGAGTGTCGCTGTTACTGATCAAAGCTGAGGCAAAGGGGGAAAGGCGTGAATCAGATCTCTTGGTCCTCCTGGTACGTAAAAGGTGATGTAGAAGACCAGATCCGTAACCAGGATCAACATGATCAGGACCAAGGCCAGTCGCGGGTGACCTTGAGCGATCAGCCAATCCAGGGGCATAGCCATGAGCCAGACGATCGCTGGAATGGCCACGACAAAAGGAAAACTCCCGGGAGGATCGGATAAGATGAATCCGCCCAGTAATACTGTCAGCAGGATCCACAGAACCGGGAGAAAATGACGTTTGTATATAGCCCAAAAGAAAACGGCGACGAATAACGGCGTCAACAACCTGATGGGAAGCGGGACACCAGGACCGCAGAAGCCTGTCACATCAGGGACGGAAATAAAAGCTCCGAAAGAACGCTACAATTGATGCCAGGCGTATGTCCAGCGATCTGGAGGACTGCCGGTTTCAAGCATTATTGTCTCTGGCCGCCACCCATAGACAGTTTGAGTTCTTTCGAAGAATGGGACAGGGTCTCTAATGGCGTAAAGCAAAAGAGGTGCGGTCACACAGAGGCCAACAAGGAGCACCAACCCGCCATAGCTGATCATACGGCGAGAATCGTGTTCTTCTTGCCACAAGCGCCACATGACGAACCAGAGAAGAATCAATCCCAATCGGCTGCCAGGGTAGAAATACTGGGAAAAACACGCAGTCGCGCCAGCCAGAAAAGCGCCGCCAAACCATCTTTTCTTCCAACCCCAAGTAAGTAGAGGTAGTGTCGCAGGCACCCATAAGGTATCCCAGATGTTGTTCAGACCAATTCGCGACCAATGTACGTGGAAATGATAGCCAGCCATTCGGACGGCGCTGATTAAAGCTGTACGGCGATTGTCAAAAATGACCACCATCGCATAAGTCGCCAGCACCGCCAATACCCAGGCGATAACGCTGGATAAGCGCAGGCCGGTGATGGAGGTCCCACCAATGAGGATAGATAAGCGAACAAGATAATGATTAAGAAATGGGTGCGATGCCGGTCCGCTTCGAGGGGATTAAGTGTTCCTCCAGCCTTGGCAAAAAATGTGGCGAAGGCTGAAATCAGCCATTCCAAACTCGTCCACTTGCAGTCCACCTGGGATGGTTTCAAGGAGAACAAAACGAAGGCGAATAGCCGCGATTAATATGACCAGGAGTCATCGCCAGTTCCCCACAACTATCTTCGGGGGGCGTCCGACCCCCAAAAGCAAGGCCCCAATAACGACGATCATCATTGCCAGCCAGGTCCAAAGCTGCCAACCTGCCACCATAATGGATCGCGCACACGCGTATCCGATGGAGATTGAGACGAAGAGACCTGCCAGGGCGATAATCAGTAACATCGCCCTGCGCTCATCGATAGGGAATTCTTTTAACCAGTCGCGGCCTCGAGCCCTCGCGCCGCCGTTATCAGGCGTTCTTATTTGACATCAAAGCCAAAGCGCCAGGTCGTGTTATCGAGATCGATATCTTGTAGGTTTGCCCTTCGCAATCGTGTGACGCGCTCTCCCACCTCGTCTATGCTGTCGCCTCCGGTCTTTTCCAATAGCGAGTTAGCCAGGGTGAAGGCAACCATCGCTTCACCAACTACAGCTGCCCGAGGAACCGCGCAGAAGTCAGATCGCTCGTAGATGGTTTCGGCCGCTTCTCCGGTGGCCAGATCCACCGAGCGGCGAGGATTCAACACGGTTGAAATCGGTTTCATCGCTGCCCGAATGACGATAGGCTGCCCGGTTGTGATTCCCCCCTCGAATCCGCCGGCATTGTTGGTGCGACGGACAAGGTTTTCCGCTTCGTCGACGAAGATCTCATCATGCACTTCACTGCCAACCTTACTGGCATTATCGAAGGCCGGTCCGATTTCTACTCCTTTGATCGCATGGATAGATCCAACTGACCACATTAACAAGGAGTCTAGACGAAGATCCCAATGCACATAGCTGCCCAATCCTGGTGGTATGCCGAGGGCTACGACTTCAAAAATGCCGCCCAAGGTGTCCTTCTGTTGCATTATCTCGCCGATGCGATTGCGCATTGCTTCGGCAGCTTCTGGATTTGGACAGCGAAGTTCGTTCAACTCTGCCTCTTGGAAGCGTTGTACATAAGGCATCTCTTCCAGGATATTCGCCTCTATGTCGCCGATCCGGACTACATAGCATCCGACCTTGATGCCAAATAGTTCTAAGAACTGGGAACAGAGCGCGCCAACTGCGACCCGAGCGGCTGTCTCTCGAGCGGATGCCCTCTCAAGAGATAGACGCAGATCAGAATAGCTGTATTTGATAGCCCCGGTCAGATCAGCGTGCCCAGGCCGGGGAACCGTCATTGGTGGAATGTCTCGGTCGTACCAGTTCCTATAATCGATGTTGGGGATGATCAGCGAGATGGGACCTCCTGTTGTCTTGCCATTCATCACCCCACCGGTGATATGCACGGCATCCTTCTCGATACGCATCCGTCCGCCTGATCCATAGCCTTTTTGACGGCGGGCCAAATGTAGATTCAGTTTATCGCGATCGATCGACAACCCTGCTGGCATCCCCTCGAGGATAGCCGTCAGGGATGGTCCGTGTGATTCGCCGGCTGTAAGGAAGCGCATCGCAGCTCCTTACTCCCTCACCCATCCGAGCGCTATCGCCGACAGCAAATCGATGGCATCTATTTGCACCCGGTACTGTTCACTTGTGGGGCAACCACACGCTTCACAGACCATCATACCTATTTCCTCGGATTCGATCACAGTTACACCCCTGTTTTCCAATGCGATCACTGCATCATCTAATTCTGGATAAGTCAGAGGTTGTTCGCACTGTAATCCAGCGGGATGCAACATCCAGAAAGTGGTTCCTGCGGGATAAGAATCAGGCGTAGGCGATGATATGGGTGGAGCCGGGTATCCAGGCGCATCCTGCGGTCCAGGATAGGCGTCTGGCTCTACAGGTCCGGGATAGCCGGGCTCAATTGGCGGGGAATCAACAGTGGGCAAAGCCGGCGCCGCCTCCTTTGTAGCCAGTTCTGATTCCGAAGTTGGTTCTTCTTCTGAAGTACCGCCACATGCCGATAACAGCAAGATTATCATAAAACCAGATAGTAATATCGACTTCTTCACAAGAACCTCCATCTCAAAACGCTCTCTCGCTCGCATATTGTTAAGTATTACAGGTCATGAACGTCATCATCGCAACCGACTCATTTTACCCGCAAGCTGAAAAGCAGAAAATGCATCCGAACCTGATGGATTATATCCCGCCGATGCGATTCGTCTGATTTCATCCTGGATTAGCAGAGCAAATGCATGTTTTCGGTGGGGAGAACGCCTTAATCCTACACACTTCTTTGTTACCCGACATCATTTCAAACGTGGTAGAATGCCGGCGTAACCGCTGGATATATAGCACGATTACCAAATGGCGAGTAACGAAGTGCCTGCGGAACGAGAGAAGTTTGGAAACAATCAAAGGAGCGCCCGGCCGACCGCCAAGCTCGAAGGGCGCATCAAGATTTTCATCGCGTCCTTTTCATTGTTGCTTGCTTCCTTGGCCTGTGCATTTCTGCCATCTGGTCCTGACTCAGAAGCTACTACCTCTCCTCTGTCGTCGGGTGATATCCTCACCTTCCAACTGCCGATTAGCGTATTAACGATGGAACCTGGCGAAACAATACCCTACACACAATTGACCTACGAAGGTCACGAAGGGAACATCTACAGGGTATCAATCGACAACAAGCCCGCGGACAAACGGGTGGGCGATTCCTTTCGCTGGCGAGGTGTGATCGCCCCGGGAGTTACGGCCCACTACAATCTGCGGATAGCTCCTACTTTTAGCCGCGATAATATGCTGGTTGGCGGCTCCGTGGAATTCGGTATTTTTAATCCAATTCCCATAGAAATGGATGGCGATCCTTCTTTGGGAAATGGTTTGCTCCATTTCAGCAACATATTTGTTGACTATACGGTTCCTATTGGGGAACAAATCCCTGGGACGACAATCACTTTTGACGGACAAGAAGAAGAAGACGCTGAGCTTTCTGGAGTAGCTGGATACCCATACCGTGCGGTCGGTGATTCAGTGATCTGGCCTGGGAGGTTGAGGGGCAATACTACAGTTCGTTATAGTCTTCGGGTTGTCTCCGTCCGGGAAGATAGCCTGCGACTGATAGGCAGTGCTGAATTATGGATTTCCCCGGACCAGTGATTTGAACTCCATGCTCCATAATCATGAGCGGCATGGAATCGTCCTCGCGATGGTCAGGGATGTCTGGCAAGTATTCTGGCTAAGCCATGGATAAGGAAGTTGTTCGATTGGGCGTGGAAGAACGAAAAGGATTAGTAAGCGATGAGAGCCCTAATCCGACCGCTTTCCGGGGTACATAACCTCGCACATTGTTAATACGCTGCTAGATGGCACAAATCACTGTTGCTACGTTGAATCTGCGTAATAGAAGAAATCGTTGGTTGGATCGCAGGCAACTGGTCGTCAACGAGTTAGTAGAGAAACGTCCCGCTCTCCTGAGTCTCCAGGAGTTGTTTCTACCGATTGGGCAAGGGAAGTGGCTGCGCAATCAGGTCAACAGTCGGATCACAGGATCATCGAAAAAACCGTATCGTCTAATTCAGAAACGCAAAAGACACCTGGTTCAGGGCTATTATGAGGGCATTGGCATCATGAGCAGCCTTCCGGTGCTCTCGCACGATGGAGTATCTCTTGGTTACGGTGGTCGCGTGGCCTTGCGTGTCACGGTGGAATTACCGGGAGGAGAACCCCTAGAATTCGTCGCCGTCCATCTGCATCATATTGCCGATGAGAGGGAGGCAAGGGAAGAACAGGTTCAACGTCTGGTAAGTTGGCTGAAGGACCGAAATCCTTCGCCTCTCCAAGTTATCGCCGGTGATTTCAATGAGGTACCTGACGGACTGGCGATGCGATTGATGAGGCAAAGCTACCGGTCAGCCTTTGTCGAACGCCGCGGCTATGATCCGATCGCCACCTACCCTACGGCGCTTCTACCTCATGTCAATTGGTCGGGGTGCCTGGATTACATCTTCATCTCTGCTGCCATCGCAGGAGTCTCTGAGGTATCGTTGTTCTGTAACAAACCATCTTCTGCCGATCCAACCTTGTATCCATCAGATCATGTCGGTTTATTGGCGACTCTGGAGATATAGGATTCTATCCTAAGCAGAGATGACTGAATCGGTGTATATAGAATTAATGATGCTAGAGGTCTTGGCCAACCGAATGTTTTGCATGTGAGAGCAAATTGTCCGGCTTTTTGGGAATAGGGTAAAACATGAATCAAGATCAACCCCTCATATCGATCATCGTACCTGTCTATAACGAAGAAAAGGTTCTGGAAGAGCTTTATCGCAGATTGAGCGAAGCTATGGGTCGAATTGAAGACCCTTGGGAGCTGATTCTGGTCGACGATGGCAGCGTTGATGATTCAGCAAGGATAATTCAACAGCTGCATGAACAAGATCCTAGGGTTAAGGGCATTAGCTTTTCGCGTAACTTTGGATTTCAAGAGGCTGTTACCGCCGGGCTGACCTATGCAAGGGGGCAGGCAGTTATCCTGTCAGATGCGGATCTACAAGATCCACCCGAGGTTATTCCCGATATGGTGGAACAATGGAAGGAAGGCAGCGATGTGGTTTATGGGGTCCGCTCACACCGAGAGGGCGAAACTTGGTTTAAAAAGCTAACCGCGCTGGCCTTCTACCGGCTAATTCGTCGAATCACGAACGTGGAGATCCCTGTCGATACTGGAGATTTCAGGTTAATGGACCGGCGCGTTGTGAACGCTATTCTAAGAATGCCCGAGCGGAATCGTTTTCTGCGTGGAATGGTCCCGTGGGTTGGCTATGAGCAGTCGGGCCTCCCTTACGAGAGGGAAGCGCGGTATGCGGGTGAATCCAAGTTCAAGAGCGTCAAGCAAATGTTGCCGTTTGCGATTGACGCAATTACGAGCTTTTCCTACTTCCCCTTGCAACTGGCGACCATCTTTGGATTTATCATTGCTGGTATCAGCCTCATCGCTATTATCGCTGTAATCATCTTGCGCGTCTTTGGACCAACCGGTGAGTTGTCAGGACAGGCGACGACCCTTGTCGCCGTGCTTTTCCTTGGGGGCGTCCAGCTAATATCACTCGGGATTATTGGTGAGTATCTGGGGCGTATCTACGATGAGGTGAAAGGCCGTCCTCTCTTCCTGGTTGACCGGACATGGGGTATTGAGGACTAGGAGCCGGCAGGCAACGAGTCAAAGAGATAAAAGGCTGTCAACCTCCGATCTCTGACATAACACGATTCAGTGGGATTACGTCCTGTCCTAAACCATGGCCCCATGGTTTCCACCATATGGCTTCCTTGATTATCTCCGTAAGCTCATCGTCGTCTATGCCACTCCGGAGCGGGGTAATGAGATCGAGTTCAGAATCTCGCAGCAGACAAAGACGCAATCTGCCATCGGCCGTCAGCCGGGCCCGAGAGCATCCAGCGCAAAACGGCTTTGAGACGGAGCTGATAAATCCTAAGGTGCCTTGTGCGCCATCGACCTGAAACAAGCGTGCCTCTCCATCCAACTTTCCGCCATTGACCGTTGCCAGGGGTCCTAGCGCCTGAGATATCGTACTAAGCAATTCGTCTTCACTTACAACATAAGACTTCTGGAACTCGGACACCGATCCAAATGGCATCATTTCGATGAACCGTATCTGCCAGGGCTGAGCTATCGTCAGACGGGCCAAATCGACCACATCTTCCTTGTCGTTGTAATCTCGTACGATGACAGCGTTAAGTTTGATCCCAAGCCCAGCTTCTTGTGCCGCATCAATACCATCCAATACATCGTCAATCTTCCCCCAACGGGTCACTGTCTTAAATTTCTGGGGGTTGAGGGTATCAATACTGATGTTTACACGCTGAAGACCGGCATTCGCGAGCGGACGCGATAAATCCCTTAGGAGAAGGCCATTGGTGGTCATCGCCACGATCTTCACTCCCGGCGTAGCGGTGATACCAGCGACGAGGTCAACGATATTGGCCCGAACCGTCGGCTCGCCACCTGTCAGCCTGAATTTCTCGAAACCGAGTCCCGTAAAAATGCGAACTAGACGCAAAATCTCGTCATCCTGCAGCAACTCCGCACGCGGGCGGAAAGTAATATCTTCCGGCATACAGTAGACGCAGCGGAGATTGCACTTATCGGTTAGCGATATACGCAGGTAGTTAATATTGCGGCCAAATCGATCGAATGACATATACCTCGTCCTGAGGAGTATTCAAGTATTCTGCCCGTG
>JBARZW010000433.1:0-4405 GCA_049650305.1 Promineifilaceae bacterium (SeqCode) | reverse complement strand
TGACCGACGGTTCTTAAGAGCCACTCGGTGAACTGATCTGGATCTTGATACGGCAGACCTGGCTCAGCATTTGCTTTGCCAATGTTTTCTCTGGTCCATATAGGTGAATTCATACATTTTACCCAGATATCGCCCGACTTGACGTCTGAGGGGATTTTAGATTCATAACCCGGAGTACCAGGATAACATCCATCACCCGAATCGCCTGGCCTTGGTTGGCGGTAGTCAGAGATTATTTCAAAGACTCGTAGCTGATGTTCACGGAAAAATGGAATCAGAGTTCCCTCGATAAAGTGGACGCTCTTGCCAGGATTAGCCCATCTCCCATCGGAAGATACGAATTCTCCCTGAAAGTCAACCGAGATCATTTTGCTCATTGTCTTTTTTCCACAGTGTCGTGTATCCCTGCGGCTAAGCTGTAATAGCCGACCATACCAGCAGTCACGAGACGCATGATCATGATCAGGACCTTTCGAGATCAATCCCGCTGAATCCCTGGTTGACCTCGGCAGATGGTTTTACTGAGCAAATCAGTACCAGATACATAGTACTATCAATTCTCGCCATACTCTGGCAACTGACTATCTATCACCCAGTAACGGACAGGAGTCGGTAAGCGCCGTATCAAATCGAGTAGTTTGTATCTTTCCCGACAACATATCGAGTTTTGGGCTTCTTCAAGGTGATGGCATGCTTTACAACTCGAGCCACTTCGATAGGTTCTATTCCGTGCGGTTGGAACCTTTCTCTAATCTCGACGATCGGACCAAATAGTTCTAATCCGCGTTCTGGCATTTCTTGAACCGCCTTCTCAATCACCGCCAGAGATCTTTCCCAAATTCGTGTATCAACATCGCCGACCTCAAGTATGGAGACAAAGATCTCCCATTGTTGTCCAACATTGTCTCGGGGCGCTACATCGAGCTCTTTATTTGGCTCACATCAATCGACAGAATATTCGATGATACCCCTCCAAATGCAATCCGTGTTTTTCGGCCGTCGAAACACGAAACATCGGGGATCACGATTTCTTCAAAGACTTCTACCCTTCTGCCCATCCGACCTCAATATTCTCGCGTACGAGTTGAAGAACTTTGCCTTCTTAGACTCGATCGCCATCGAGAGCGGGTGAGTGCTCAACTGGTTCATCAAACCGGGATGGTGATTTACCAGGCTGCCTGTATATGATGTTCAGGAATAAACCCCTTCATAGTAATCCCTCTCTTGTGGAATGTCGAGCGTTATTCGGCATTCGATTATGGCGACGGATAATTTAGTGGATATCCCTCTCATTCTGGAAGACCTCCGCTTCGGAGTGTTGAGTCAGGAATTCAGAGAACGGTCTAGAGGGATCAGCTTGTCTCTGCCAGAATCGCATCGAGTCCAGGCTCCAAAATAAGCCACCAATCGAGCGGTATTACGCTTCAATATTGATTGACTTCAAAGAAAAGTAAAGCGGGCCTAAATGGGACCAAGAATGGATTGGGCTTTAAACGAAACATGCAGACGCGAGTGTGTCGAAGCAGTTGAACTGGGCGAAGCTCAACTGTTTAAGTAATAGTGCCAGAGTATTCTCGCGGCAACGGCTCTCCAAGGACGCCAAGGTTCGCTAAGCTCTCGCAATTCATCGACATCTGGACGCCGATTTTGGGTCTTTAGCTTCTGAATCGCCACAACGAGCGCCAGGTCGGTGTCAGGCCAAATATCCGGCCTGCGAAGAGCCATTAGTAAGTAGATATTGGCAGTCCAAGGACCGATCCCTTTCAATTTTACCAACTCAGACCGAGCTGTTTGATCGTCCATGTTCTCGAGCTCTAGAAGATCTAACTCGCCGCGGAGTATTGCTAGAGACAAAGAGCGACAATAGTTCGTCTTTTGGCGACTGAAGCCGATAGTCCTTAACGTCGCATCATCTAAGGCAAGGAAACTTGACGGATTTAGACGGTCAACCGCGCGACAAAGTCTGTCAAAAGCAGCCTGTGCTGAGGCCAACGAAACCTGCTGCTCAAGGATGATGTGAACAAGCGTAGGGAAACCTGGCTCTCTTTGCCAAAAAGGGGGATTTCCGTGCCTATCGAGAACCCAGGCCAGGTCAGGGTCCCGACTGTACAGGTATTCTAATCCGCTTGTGAAAGTGTGCTCAGTGAGCACACTAGATTCGGATGATCGTTTCAAAGCTAACTCCAGTTCTTGAGCTTATCCCTTCGCGATTATTGGCCAGTTTTCGATTCCTACAACGCCGTATTTCTGGTAATTACTATTTGCCATCCCGATCACCCGAATGATATCAGATTTCACAATTGCTCGATGGATAGCTTTAACAACCAGCGTCCGACCGAATCCATTCCTCTGAATCTCCGCTTAAACTGTATCCAAACGAGACAAGTTTCTTCGATAGACTCTTGAAATGTGCTGATTTCAAGTGCCAACATCAGTAGCCGTCTCGATATACTGCTCACGCGCTAACCACATCACGGTTCCAATAGATCAGGGTCTTTGAAAAGCTTCAAGTTCTTCAACCGCAGCGATCAGGAAAGAATTACTTCTTACTTAGCATTATTACAGGTATCTGTCGGGAGTGGGCTGAAAGTTCAAGAAGTGCGAATACGAATAGGAAATACCGCTATCCATTGAAGTTGGCTTATGTTTCCTTGATCATGGGAATTATTAGGGGCAAACCAAGAAGGTTCCCGGGCAGGTACCCGTGGAATAATCCGGGAAGTTGCAGGAGGCAGGCTTTAGTCAGTTGAGAAAGTGGTTCTACGTGTTTACTGATTGTGAAAGGATTAGTGACCGCGCTGCCTGATCCACTTTCGTCATAGAGACCGATGTGAGCCGCGATCTATTGGCCATTATGACCATATAGAAGGAGAACAATATGATCGCAACCCGAGAAGATGTCCAGATTCTGCAAGAGTTGGATAAGGTTTATCGCCCGGGCGTGGTTGCCCGGAAATTCGCCAATTCTCGCCGACTCTCGGAGAGTGTGGAGTCGGGAGATTTCTTTGACAAATACTCACCTGATTCCGATGAAAGATTCTTCGTAAACGAGATTGCCACTTTCTTTGAATTGCTCGGAATGCTCTGGAGCAAGGGCCTGGTAGATGAAGAACTCGTCTTGGAGTGGAGCGCGGTTGGTTTCTACTGGAAGAAGGTCGGAGCAGTTCTTGTAATGGCGAGAGAAGTCTATGATGCGCCACAACTCTGGGTGTACTTCGAAGCGCTGGCTGTGGCACAGATGGGCTCATGAGATAATGATCTCACTCCCAGAAAATCCGTGTGGTGGGTTTCTCCGCCGCCAATGTTAGTCCAGAATATTAGAAACCTGAGACGCTCTCGTACTACTCCATTCTCGCTGGCTCATCCGCGAGATCTTAGGTCAGCTGATGAATCTTCTTGTTCCGGATTATCCTTGTAACCATCCGCCCATAATATCCTGGGAGCCATCAGTTTCGTCGCCTGGATCTGAGAATAATTCTCGGGGACATCTCCCTTGCAATTGGATTAGCCCTACTATTTATATTCGGCCAAGAGTACGAACTGAACTGCAACCGGCCGAAATCAAGCCAACCGGATTGCATCCATGAGCGCTCCTGGATGGGATTGATCACACTGAGCGGCCGTTCGATAGAGGGGTTGTCAATTACCCCGTGTTGGACAAGTCTGTGACACTGAAGATTGCGTGCATAGGGTCGATTTGAGGACGGCCTCCGACTCAATCAAACTTGATGAGTTCGACTCCTCGAGGGTCGGCCCTTAGGAAGAGATCGCTGAGAAAATCAATGCATTTCTTGGTGATCCGTCGGTCCCTGAGTTCGCGGTTATGGTTAATAGTGGCCCGACCGGAATACTTCTGACAGCGTTGTTTATCGGCGCTGGCGTCTTATCAATCGCTTCTTGGCTTGTTAGACGTCTGAAACGCTCCTCAGTGTTCAGATCCGCGTGACCGCGTCAATTTGGGGACGCTTACCAACGAATCAGCGGACGATCTCGAAAACCAGCTCGTGACTTTTTTGCACCGAATTATGCAGGCAAGTCGATTGTACCAATCTCCGATGCCAGACCTCCGACGGTCGGCAGCCGGAATTCCGACAGGCATGCCTGTTGAGCGATTATTATTTGGGATCTAGTTGACCGCGCACCGTGAGCATTGACCACCCACGTATATGGATACCAGCAAATCTAGCATAGAATGCCCTACTGATGGTCAAGCTATGCTGTGGAATTGGAGGCGGGAGAGCCGGCATCATCATCCACTGTCTGGATCCGGCCGCCCGCTTCCGACATTAGAACTGTTGACGATAGTGCGTGGAGATCAGCCCGGCGGTAACCGTGGTATGATCACTTCGATAAAAGCGTGTAAGATCACGACCTGACAGTAAGAAACCGGATAACCTCCAGTTGA
>JBARZW010000432.1:0-9234 GCA_049650305.1 Promineifilaceae bacterium (SeqCode) | reverse complement strand
CAGTAAACGCCGTAGCGCAACCTCCTGTGCTAATGCGGACTCCGCAGATCTGCCCATATCAGCGGAGTCCTATGTTCGAACAGTGTAATAAAAAACAAACCGCGCTGTCAACATTGTTCAAAATAGCACAATTCCCCCTCTGATTTTCAGGAGGTAGAATCCTCAATTAATCTCCAGGAATCTATTGATTTAGCGTACGAATAGCTCGCCCAATAACCCAGGTTGAGAGGTCGCCAGGCCGGCAACCGAAGCTAGAAAGGGTAATGACCTCAAGCCCCCCTAATTTCACAAAAACCACCGGCTATTTGGATCCGTTCGATGAAAGGTGGTACCGGAACTTGATGCCAAATCCTCCGATCCTTATAACGGCCACGCTTGCAGTAGAGCCCCATCTTCAGGCCGGCCATCGTCGGGCTATGCTGGTGTATAACTTGGTCTGATTGGCAGTGTATATATAGCGTGGCTGCGCTTCCAAACGGCGGTCGTTAAACGTTCTTCAAGAAGAAATCTCGAATGCGCTCCTCCATGTATATCCGATCGGCCTCCTTGCGCGGTCCATGCCGGGCATCGGGAAAAAGCAGCAGTTCATAGGACTTGCCAGCGGCAATGAGGGCATTAATGAGTCGGGCCGCGTGCCGGAAGTGTACGTTCTCATCGATCAGGCCATGTATTATCATTAGACTTCCCTGGATTTGATCCACGTGATGCATCACGCTGCCTTCCAGATAACCGTTCGGATTGGATTCTGGCGTTTCCATATAACGCTCAGTGTAGAAGGTGTCGTACCCGTCCCAGTGAGCAACAGGCGCACCGGCTACTGCGGCTTTGAATATATGTGGCGCTTTTGCCAAGCACATACAAGCCATATAGCCGCCGTAGCTCCAGCCGTAGATGCCAATGCGATCCTGGGTTGCCAACCCCCGCCCAACCAGCCAATGAACTCCGTCTACTTGATCGTCTACCTCGGCATTACCCATCTGATTTTTAATGGCGCCTTCAAAGGCAAGACCGCGTCGGGCGGTGCCCCGATTATCCAGAGCGAAGACCAGGTAACCCAGGCTGGCCAAGTATTGGGCCCGCATATTGGCTGTCGGTCCCCAACTGTTGACGACGGACTGCGCATGAGGCCCGCCATAAACGCTCACGAGTGTCGGAAAGGGGCCTTCCCCATATTCCGCTGGTGGGTGATATATCAGACCAAAGAGGCGTTCGCCATTCCTGTTCGCAAAAGAAACCGACTCTGGAGGTTTGAGACCATACGCGTCTACTCGCGGATCCGTCTGGTCATGGATCTGAAAATGAATCGAATTATCCTTAAGCGCACGAAGGGTCACGGCCGGCGGTTTGTCTAAAGCATGGTATGTATCGACGAAAGCCTTGAAGCTGTGATCCAACACAACGGAATGCGAACCGGGATCAGTGGTTATCTGTCGAATCTCGCCCCCGTAAAACGATACCGCGTACAAATGACTCTCGATCGGACTCTCTTTGGTGGCGGTAAAGAAAATCATCTCATCTTGTTCATCCACGCCAGCGATGCTATCTACGACCCATGAACCGCTGGTTATCGGCCGAATTGCATCACCTCTCTGATTGAGGAGATAAAGGTGGCGAAAGCCGCTTCTCTCGGAAGCCCAAATATATCTCCCACCATCCTTATGTTCCTTCTTCAAAGGATGAAACATCTCATGAAGATTGATCCAGATTTCCGATTGTTCTCTCAACAATAGTCGGCGAACACCAGTGTCAGGATTAAAAACGAAGAGATCAAGGTTCGTTTGCTCTCGATTCTCGATTTGGACGCCAAGGCTTCCATCTGGCAACCAAGCTACTCGCGCGAGATAAACATCCGCATCATCCCCTAAATCCATCCACACAGGCTCACCTCCGGTCACGGGGACAACTCCCAAGCGTACCCTCGCGTTGGCCTTCCCTGCAAAGGGGTATCGATGGTCTTCCTGAGCTCCCTCACCAACAACATCGCTACCTTGATGCGTGATGCGATAAACAGGAATGTGGGTTTCATCAACTTCGGTAAAGGCAATCCGGCTGCTATCAGGGGACCACCAGTAACCATGCATACGCTTCATCTCTTCTTGGGCAATATACTCGGCCAAGCCATGCTTCTTGCCTGTACCCCTGGCGCCAGAGGTAAGTTGTCGTGGTTCTCCACCATGGCTTGAGACGACAATGACTTCATCGTCTTGTACAAAAGCCACCCACTGCGAATCTGGAGAAAATCGTGCGTCGATGGCTGGTTCTGCACTGCTCTCAAGGATTCTACGGAGTGGAGTGCCCGGATTGTCAAGTATATAGAGGCCATCGTCCAAGGGTACGAGAATCTGCGTGCCTAGACTTGCCCAAGCATAGCGCGTCACTCCCGTCTCCCTCTGGCGACGCCTCTCTCGACGCAACGCTTCCTCAAGATTCACATTCACTTCAGTGACACCGTGCTCATCACCCTTTACAAACGGCACGTGCTTGCCGGATTTCGTATCGAAACCGATGAGATGTCGACTAAGGGTGCCGTCCGGGCTAAATAGATAGGTTAGCCATCGATCATCGGGGCTGAAAGCGAAAGAGCCCGGAATCGTCAACCCGGGCCATGGGAAATGCGCCACGTTGGCGGGAGTAATTTGGCCAAGAACATGGTCAACACTAGTAGACATAACGTAGTCTCCTTAGGATGGATGCCGGAATTAATGATCTTGCACGATGGTGGGATCAGGTCATAGATCGCGAAGTACGCTACCCAGGGCAGCTGGCTGATAAGAGATAGTTCAATCTGATGGTAGGCTTATCAGCCCACCGGCGGACTGCCCCATACTGGTAAGATATGCGTCAATCGCTCCCTTGAACTCCGCCGGTTTGAAACCAAAGGGTCCTAATCCCCCGGCGTACGAGACGCGACCATCTAGAGCAACCAGGTATAGACGAGTCGGGTGGGCTGCGTAGGATTTGCTGACCCTATCGTCCATATCATCAACATAGGTTCGGACGCCGTATTTGAGGGCTTCCTCGCACTGACCTGCGGCTGCCCTTCTCTCCTCAATAGTCTTTGGATCGTAGAGGTCCGTGGAGGTCTTGGGATACATTTTTTCAATTAACTTTCCCTGGATTCCACCGCCGAACCACCAGCCGTCGACCGGGTGCGCTTCCCTGATGTAGACCATAATGAATCGCACTTGTTGGTGATACTGTTCGTAAATTTCGTGGAGATTCACGGTCCCCTTTACATAGGGCGGTCAGGTGAAGCTACCAAACATCAGGGCGACAGGTTTCTTTCCCTTGAAATCGGATAGCTTGATGCGGTGCACTCCGGTGACATCTAACAATTCGAAGTCTGGGGCAACATCTCCAACTTTCGGAGCCTGCGCATCATACTTGCTTTGCCAGGCATTGCTTTCTCGACGGTGCTTAATTGTTTCCTTGATGAAGTTAATTGGCATGTTGAAGCTCGCTCAGAATTGGCCTATTTAAGGAGTTGACTTGTATAAAATGCAGGAGACTATAACGCAATTTCATGACGACCGCATTCAAGATTGAGTAAGTGCTTTCTTGTTGGACAGAAGAATCATAAACGTCTCCCCAGGTACCATCGAATTCTATAGAAAGAAGCTTAAGGTATTTGTGAACTGGTGCTACCAAAAAGAGTTGGTTGACGTTCTCCAAATCACCCCAAACCATTTGAGGCTTTTCTTGGGGCATTTGGAAGATACTAACCATAACCCTGGGGGTTGCTCAACGTTCTACGAATCCATCAGGGCCTTCTTTTACTTCTTTGAGGAAGATTTAGAGCCTGAAAATTGGAAGAATCCAATTAAAAAGGTATCGGCTCCAAAGGTCCCCAACCGTCCACTAGAACCAGTTTCCATTGACGACGTTTCCAAGCTACTGGAAACCTGCGACGGGTCTACTATCTGTGGCTCAAGGGATAGGGCCATTTTCTTGGTTCTGTTAGACACTGGGGTTAGGGCTCCCGAATTGGTGGGGATTGATTTAGAAGACCTAAACCCAGTCGATGGTTCTATCCAAATTAAAAAGGGAAAGGGTGGGAAAGTGAGGACTGTTATAATTGGTAAAAAGGCCAGAAAATCTATCCGCTTCTTTCTTAGAAGACGGCCCAAGTTCTCTGGTCCACTTTTTACCAAGAGAAACGGTCGGGAACTTAGCTATAGTGCATTACAAGCCATCCTTGGTAGGCGTTCTGCTGCTGGGGTTTCTGGTGTAAGCCTCCACGACTTCAGAAGAGCCTTCTGTCTGGCCCAACTCCAAGCAAGGGTGCCAGAGACTAGCATAGCTAGATTCATGGTTCATTCCAATACCCAATTGATTGGCCTTTACGCTCGGCAGACTACCAGGGATTTGATAGAGGTTTTTCACTCCGTGTTGGATTCAGAGCTATGACTAGGCTTGATCCCAGAGGCCTTTAATTCGTCCTGTATCGCGTTTTTTTAGAGGGACTGATCAGGACAACAGGAGCCTCAAAGAATGTGATCGAGTCTTATGATTGACCTTCCTTGTCAGGTTGCTGTACTGACTTGCCAGAATCGACCTCTGACGGAAACAGTAGGATTATTGAGATCGGTGCAGGAACATAGTTAAAAACATGTTTGGGAGTATCAATATTCTGTGTAAGCCCCCTGATGGCATTCTTAGGTTTTGTTATTATGTTCCACAGTTATGACTACATTTCCCTTTTTGTGCCCTTTTTCGACATACCTGTGAGCCTCGGCAGTCTCTTCCAACGGATAGCGTCTATCTATGACCGGCTTTAGCTTTCCCGCCTCAATAAGCTCTTTGAGGAAAACTAAATTTTCAGCACTTAGCTTTCCTGTCCCCGTTTCACCTGCCCGCCCGTATGTCCCGTTCGGAGCAAGTGCTTTCTTGCATTTTGATTTCGAGAGTTTTATAACGGCATCAAAGATGATGTCATAAAGCTCTCCTCTTTCTACAAAATCTTCTTTGGTGTAATCAATGACCTTATCGGCTCCCAGAGATTTCACCAATTCTAAATTCGTGGTACTGCAAACCCCGGTAACCTCTGCCCCAAAGTACTTGGCAAGCTGTACTGCAAATGTACCTACACTTCCAGAAGCGCCATAGATAAGGACTTTTTGCCCGCTCTGAATATTTACGTTATCTCTAAGGAAAAGCAATGCGGTTAATGCCCCAGAAGCAACTCCAGCAGCGGTTTCCTCATATGTTATATTGGCCGGCTTCATTGCCAGCACCCAGTCTTCAGGCAGACATTTGTACTCAGCATAACCACCAAATCTAAGACCGGGATAGGTAGACGCAAAAACTTGGTCACCTTTCTTAAACAGTTTTACATCTTTGCCGACTGATTCAACTTCCCCGGCTAACTCAAACCCTAGTATATTTGTTCTTGTTGGTCTTATGAGACCAAAGTAAAATCTTGCATAAAATGGATCAGGCTTTCGAATTCTACAGTCCCCTATCGTTACTGATGTCGCAAATATTTTGATGAGTACTTCATTGTCCTTGGGAGTAGGTTTTTCTACCTCTTTGAGCTGAAGAACATCCGGTGGTCCGTATTTTGTCCATACAATTGCTTTCACGAGTTTCCCTCCAAGATTACATTGATCCGGTCATTTACGGCAAAAAGTTCAGGGATCAGTTTCTATAGAAAGATACACTACCCCTACTCTAATTATAGGGCTTGGCGTTCTGACGATCCAGTGACAAACCTCATGGCTTTCTGAAGAATCATGCAACCATTCAATTCTGGGTGTGAGATCGTCTACTCCCACTCAATTAGCCTTATCTGGTCTCCTCCGCCATCTTTCACTTTCGGTGCCACCTTAAACGTCATCCCAGTTGGTGGCATGTCGACTTCGGCACCGTCAAGAAGTTGCTCCACGGTTAGGATTTGGATTCTGGGATAGTCCTTATCCCAAGCTGGTGAGTGGTAGAAGCCAGCGGACGCTGCTTCGGTAATCATTGGCTTGGCGGGATTCTCAAGCGTCAAGAAGACTCCCATGGCTGCGCTCTCGCGTTGGACATCACCAACTAAGGTAGCGACATCTCCTCTCTTAACGTGACCGCTTTTAACCTGAATCAGGATTCGTTTTGGCTTGCCTTTGGCTTTATCGATGAAAGTGATCACACCATCGATACATTTATCGGCTCCCAGAGATTTCACCAATTCTAAAGTCGTGGTAGTACATACTGCGCGTACATCAATGGTGATCGGAAGGGAAAACTCTCGGGTTGGGCCTGCTCCGGCTTGATGACGTTGTTCCTTATCAGACTAGCAAATGCCCTTATGATCGTGACCACGAAAAGCGCTATGAAACCCGTACGGTAGTCGATTATCTTGGTAAAGGTAAGAAATAGAGCTATATTCCAGACAGCATTGTTGGCCACAAAGATCGAGATGAGGGGGGTGGAAATGCTCCCCTGATTGACTGAATCGGGGTTTGCTGAGTTTTTCCTAAGCCATGCGAACCGCACAGCTGAATGTTGCTCAACAACCAGTCAATAAATCACCGAGATAAGCGCAAGCCCGATAAAGCCTGCACTGTCTGACAATACCGAAGTGGATAAGACAACGACAACATAAATCAGAGCGGGAATTCCCAGTCCCAGCGTAAGCAGGTTATTCCAACGTACGGTTAAGAATTCTTCCTTTGTCATAGTGTCCCTCCTTTCTGCTTATCGATTTCCAGATAATGATGCCTAATATTACTATTAGGTTTTGTTATCATGTTCCACAGTTATGATTACATTACCTTTTTTGTGCCCTTTTTCGATATACCTGTGGGCCTCGGCAGTCTGTTCTAACGGATAGC
This sequence comes from Promineifilaceae bacterium (SeqCode), assembly GCA_049650305.1. Taxonomy (GTDB): domain Bacteria; phylum Chloroflexota; class Anaerolineae; order Promineifilales; family Promineifilaceae; genus UBA11865. The sequence goes on along the minus strand of JBARZW010000432.1, from coordinate 2,419 downwards.
GTTTATCTATGACCGATTGTATCTTTCCCGCCTCTATAAGCTCTTTGAGGAAAACTAAATCTTCAGTCTTTGGGTATGCTGCCCCGAATATCACTTTCTTGCTGCTTGTCATTGAAGTCCATCGCCCTCGAACCATCTGTGACAGCCCAGGGTTAGCTATAAGATAGCGTCCGTTTTGCTTTAGCGATCTTATGCTGCCTGAAAACGAACTCTTCCCTACCACGTCAAGAATAAAATCATAGGTCTGGCCGCTTTTGGTGAAATCTTCTTGAGTGTAATCAATGACCTGGTCTGCACCAATGGAGCGCAGCATGTCCAATTTCCCCGTGCTGTCCACGCCAGTCACTTCAGCCCCCAAGTACTTGGCAAGCTGGATCGCAAAGGGACCTATCGTTCCACCCGCACCATTAATCAGAACCTTTTGTCCGCTCTGGATATTTCCTTGTCTAAGAAACCCCAATGCTTCATTTCCCCCAACAGGAACGGCGGCGGCTTCCTCGTAGGTCATATTGGCTGGCTTTATTGCCAGCGCCCCTGTTTCAGGTTCTTCAGGCAGACAAATGTACTCAGCACAAGCACCCATATAAACAATACCGGTAGCTGCAAAAACTTGGTCACCTTCCCTAAATCGTTTCACATCTTTGCCGACTGATTCAATTTCCCCGGCCAACTCCATCCCCAGTATTGTTGTTCTCCTTGGTCTCTTGAGACCCACATATGCTCGCATGGGGAGAGAGTACCAGATTGGCAATTTGAGACTTCGCTGTTCACAGTCCCCTGCTGTTACTGTTGTCGCATATATCCTTATCAGTACTTCATTGTCCTTGGGAGTAGGTTTTTCTACCTCTTTGAGCTGAAGAACATCCGGTGGTCCGTATTCTGTCCATACAATTGCTTTCATAAGTTTCCACCAAATTCACTTTGATTTGGTCATTTAAACTTCGTCTATATCTGCTTTGGCAGAATCGGAAACGATTGAAGATGGATTGAATCCTTTAGCAATCAGCCAAATCCCTAGAAATATCTCATTCAAGATTATTGGAAGAGCTAAAATCATTCCTACACTAAGGCTAATGCCGAGAATCTCTAACAAGTTCCATGTTAACACCAATACGGCTCCAATGAGGCCCCAGACTGATATAAACCGTGGAACGAACTTTGATTGATACAATAAATAATAAAACAACAGAGCGCCTATGCTAAAAAAGATCCCAAGCATCTGACCGACCAATTGCGCGCGCACTTCTATAAATGAAGTACCTAAAGTTTGAAAATAGGAAGCATCCGAAGCTCCTGCTGTCAAATATTCCTGACTTAACGCTATTAGTGTTAGAGGGGTGATTACAGCACCAATAGCGATTACGGCCTCAATAATCCTGAAACCAACGTACCCAAGAGCTAAAGCTTCATTATGCTTTTTAAAGAGTGGAAACATCATAACTGCAATGCCAACAACTGCAGTGGCATTAATTAGCTCAAGGAGCACTCCTATTACCACCTGGGTTTCATTTGCGGAAACATCAATAAGATAATCTGGAGCAGTTAGAATAGATTCAATGATTGCACCACCTAGAATAGACGTAACCATCGCGGTTAGAAATAATACTCCCACAATTCTTGCGGTCTTTTTGTTTGTATTCATTTTCTTCTCCTTTTATTTAGAGAAACTAATAAACTATTACCAGTACTTCATTGTCCTTGGGAGTAGGTTTTTCTACCTCTTTGATCTGAAGAACATCCGGTGATCCGTATTTTGTTTGCACAATCGCTTTCATGAGGTTCCCTCCGAGGATAGCACACCGGCCCTTTAAGAGAATTTTTCAGAACCCAAAACAGTATAGCATATGACAGGACGAAATGAACCTCTCTCCTCTGAAATGTACTCCTGCATACAAGGCAGATTGTCACCATAGAAGAAGGGGTTCTCAGTTATTGGTTTAGGAGACATGGCACCTTACCTCCATAAGTACCTATCATGCCAGGGTAGATGGGGTTAGCAAGCAGTGTTGGTAAACAGAAAAGGACTTGAAGAAGGAGCCTATCCAGCCGACGGATGGTGTAGCCAGACAGGGAAAAATGCTCCGGAAGCGGAGTCTTTATTTTTGTTACTACAATCTAGAGCAGTTTAAGGTCTACACCTAAAACATCTTAAATCGCCAATTAGAAGGGTTACAGAGCATATCCACCAGTCACCTTTCCGGCAGTGGACTACGCCCCTTAGAATGCTTACCTTGACATACTACAAAAAGGCTGCATTTATATGCACGGAGAGGGAGATCAACGGATCGGTAGTGGTGTGATAGAGATTCCTGTAATGAAAGTGGAATCGACGTCCAGAGACGGCTATTCGCAGTGGGCCAGACATGTGTTGTAAAGTTCCTCAACGGCCAGGACGTCCCTTGCAAATCTATCTGGAGTC
>JBARZW010000431.1:0-14711 GCA_049650305.1 Promineifilaceae bacterium (SeqCode) | reverse complement strand
CAACCACAATAACCGACCTCACGACGAACTGGAGGAGTACATACGCCGGTACCCGGAGGTCATTGTCGCCTACGATGGCATGAGCTATGCTTAGCGGGGACGAAATGCTTGAGGTCTAGCAAATGCGCATCTACTTTCTAGGCACCGATGGGGCAGAGGGCATCCCGACCATGGGCTGTGAGTGTAATCATTGCACCCGCGCCCGGCAAGAAGGCGGCCGGTTAGTGCGGCAGCGCAGCGCGGTGCTCTTTTCTCTTCCTGGCTACGAACTGCTGCTGGATACCCCGCCGGATATTCGAGAATTGCTTGAGACCAATGGCGCCCGGACGATCCATGGCATCTTCCTGTCTCACGAGCACTTTGACCATGCTGGCGGTTTGGAAGAGTTCCTGTACTGGCGTAAGGGTGTAGACTTATTCGCCGAATCACACATTTACCAACGACTGATTCGGGTGAATGGGGGTGATCGGTTGGCCGACGTCAGCTTCCACTTTGCGATTCACCCAGGCATGGGCATCCGCTTCAATGACTTCTTCTTCACCCCATTCGAAGTGCGTCAAACCGTTCCCTGCTTTGGGCTTGTGATCTTTGAGGGCCAGCGCCGCGTCGCTCATGCCGCTGACTCCGACAGACGCTTGAGCAACTACGCCCGCTGCCTGATCCAGGGGGTTGATGTGCTGATCGTCAACACCCCTTTCTTCGAACCCCGAGAAGAGGAGTCGCACCTGAGCGTCCAGGAGGTCATCACCATGAAGGATGAGGTGGGCGCGAATAAAGTGATTCTCACCCATGCCAATCACTCCAACCTCCCCCACGACGAGTTGGAGGCCTACGCCGCCCAGTTCGAGGGCGTAACCGAGGCCTACGACGGCCTGACCGTGGAGGTGTGAAATGTCACATCGAGTGCGGTCATGAGATGTCGCCCATCAAAAAGAGATGACATTTATGAAAACTAAATGGATGCAAGCTCTCTCAACTCAATTTGAACGTGCCTGCCAACGGTATCCTGGCGAGCGCCTGATACTTTTAATGGACATTGACGGCACCATCATTGACACGCGGCACATGATCCTGGCCGTACTCTATGCATACGACCGGACGCATGCCACCAGTTATTTCCAAAGATTGCAGCTCGCAGACATCAGCGTGCACGAGAACGATATGGACAAGCTACTCACCGAATTGAACGTGCCGGCCGAGGTACAGGACAACATCTCTGCCTGGTATCTGGAACGGCGCTGGACCCCTGAAGCTGTCCAGGAAATGCAGCGCCCATTTCAAGGGGTGCTGGACGTCGTCCGATGGTTCCAAATTCAGCCCAATACTGCCGTTGGTCTGGTTACTGGCCGTCCAGAAACACTGCGGGAAGACACGCTGCGTTCATTGAATCAACTTGGTAAGCCCTACCGGATCCAGTTTTCTGACGACCTACTCTATATGAATCCGGGCGGATGGGAGGAAAATGTGCCCGACGTCAAAGTGGCAGGGGTCAATCATTTCAGAGACGCTGGTTACCATGTATTCGCCTTTATAGATAACGAACCAACCAATCTGAAAGCGCTGGCAGCCGCCGACCCAGAGAAACAGGTATTCCTATTACACGCCAACACGATTTTCGAATCCAAAAGAACGCGCGTGCCGCGCGGAACGGTGCGCGGTAAAGAGTATCGCCTGGCGGAACTTATTCCGAATGAGAAGGCCCTGCCTGTTCACGTCCAGTTGGCCTGGCACGGGGTAAACGACGAAGCCAATCTACGCCAGTTTCTGGCCTCCGACGTGCATTGGGCGGAGGTGGACGTCCGGCTGGAACCAGCCTGTTGGGATGTGATCTTGCGCCACGACTCGTTCGCTGAAAAACCGCTGGCCCCGGACGAGAAATGGTTCACGCTGGACAAGGTGCTGGACAAAATCAAACTTTTCGATCGGGCGATCAAGCTCGATCTAAAGGCTGGGGGTATGCTGCTTGACAAGGTGTTTGAAATGGTAGCCGAGAGGGGCCTGACTGATGAGAACCTCTGGTTCAATGCCAACATCGAGCGACTGATGGAGCGTGGCTTCAAACGTCTGGTCGCCTCGTACCCTGACGCCATCATCCAATGCCCGATAGATTTTCTCGCGCCTTTGATCGTAGCCGCGCCGAGACAGGCTCACGATACGCTGCAAATGCTGACCGATTGGGGCATCAACCGTTTCTCGATCAGCTGGAAACAGCCAAACCCGAGAGATCTCTTTGACCAGATGGATCTCTGGGGTTATCAGGTGAATATCTACGATGTCCCCGATCTGGAAAATTTCCTCCAGGCAGTGCTGTTGCTGCCGCGCTCGGTGACGTCGGATTTCAATTTCCCCCAATGGAACTATTATGGCCACGGCTCTGGCAGAAACGGCATACGCCTTGCCTACCGGCAGACGAAGAATAATTAAGGAGTGAATATGAATCAATCCCCGCTATTAGTTAAACCCACACTTGACACGGTCGTACCCGGCGAATATGTCTGTATAACTCCGCAAACAGCCGGCTGGGAGACGTTGCATTTTGCCGCTCGCCGCATGAAAAAGGGAGAACAATGGCAACATGAAACGGCCACTAACGAATACGCTATTGTCATTTTAGGTGGGGTCTGTTCGGTGCGTTCTTCGCGGGGGGAATGGCTGGAAATCGGCCGTCGCCCCGACGTGTTTAGCGGTATGCCCTACACCCTCTACCTACCCCGTCGTACCCGTTTTACGTTGGAGGCGACCAGCGATAGCCTTGATATTGCCTACGGCTGGTGCTCAGTAGACGCCGATTACCCACCTCGATTAGTCATGCCGGATCAGGTGCCTGTTGAAATTCGTGGTGGCGAAAACGCTTCTCGCCAGATCAACGGCATGATCCCGCCCGGTTTCAACTGCCAACGTTTGATCGCGGTAGAAGTTTATACTCCTTCCGGCAACTGGAGTTCCTACCCGCCGCACAAGCATGATAAACACCAGGAAGACAAGAATGGTAATCTGCTGGAGGCGGATTTGGAAGAAATCTATTTTTACAAGATTGACCGGCCAGAGGGGTATGCGTACCAGCGCGTTTATACCAGGAACGGCCGTCTTGACGAACTCGTTATGGCCCGCGACAACGATCTCGTGCTTGTGCCCAAAGGGTATCACCCGGTCGTTTCCGCGCGCGGCTATACCACTTACTATCTCAACTTCCTGGCCGGTTCTGCCCAATCCCTGGCCAGCTCGGATGACCCCGACTACGCCTGGGTGAAGGAGACCTTTCATGAGAAGGATCCGCGTTTACCGATGGTAAGTATGGAAATGGAGAAGTAATGATGACGACAACAGTTACTTATAAAAGCCCTTTGCATGAGACTGTCAGCACCACAGCGACCGATTACTGGAATGATTCATGTTCGATAGAGGAATTGACTTACGCAGTCGAACATGGAGCCACCGGCGCCACCAGCAATCCCACCATCGTCCTGCAGGTCTTGCGCCAGGAATGGCATCTTTGGGAAGACCGCATCTACGAGATCATCGAAGACAATCCCACTTGGACCGAAGAAGATATTATGTGGCAGGTCTTCCAGGAAATTGGCGTCAAAGGCGCCGAAGTTCTCTTGCCTGTCTTCGAGCGGGAAAATGGGCTGAAGGGAAGGCTTTCCATTCAGACAAATCCGGCCAATTACCGGAATGCGGAGCGAATCGTCGAGCAGGCGGTGCATTTTGATTCCCTTGCGCCAAATGTCCAGGTGAAGGCGCCCGTAACCAGCCAGGGTCTAATCGCCATTGAAGAAGCCACTTACCATGGGATCAATATCAATGCCACAGTCAACTTCACGGTCCCCCAGTCTATCGCCGTGGCCGAGGCAGTTGAACGCGGCCTGAACCGGCGCGATGCCGAAGGCAAACCTGTCGACCATATGAGACCGGTTTGCACCATCATGATCGGCCGCACCGACGATTGGATGCATGTGGTGACCAAGCGGGAAGGCATCATCGTCAATCCACAATACCTGCACTGGGCCGGCGTGGCTACGTTCAAAAAGGCCTATCAAATTTTCCAGGAACGCCGTTTCCGGGCTCGCTTGCTGGCGGCCGCCTACCGCCATCATCTCCACTGGTCGGAACTAATAGGTGGAGACGTGATCCTCACGATTCCTTACCAGTGGCAAAGGTGGTTCAACGACTCCAAGGTTGAGGTAAAGGAACGCATGGCCGATCCGGTTGATCCGGCCATCGTCGAAGAATTGTATGACCGGATTCCCGATTTCCGCAAGGCATATGATATCGATGGTTTGTCAGAGGCGGAATTTGATACCTACGGGGCGACAGTACGCACGCTAAGGGGTTTCATTACATCCCACCATGAATTAATTCGGGTTATTCGCGAGGAGTTCATGTTACCTAATCCAGATATCAAGAGAAGTTAGGGATCAACAGTGGCAAATTCCTTTGGTAAAAATTTCTTTAGGAGATGATGATGCCAGAGACGAGTTACGATCTCATTACCATGGGCCGCTCTTCCATCGACCTATATGCGAATGATGTCGGCGTTCCATTCGCTGATATTAAGAGCTTTGCGGCCTATGTTGGTGGATCCCCGACCAACATAGCCGTGGGTAGTAGGCGACTCGGCTTGAAGGTGGCCCTCCTAACGGCAATAGGCCAAGATCCAATTGGGGAATTCATCTTGACATTCTTAAAGCGCGAGAACATCGATACCAGCTTTATCCCCACAAAACCTGGTACCCGCAGCAGTGCTGTCGTGCTCGGTATAGAAGCCGGAAATAAAGTGCCGCTGGTGTTTTATCGCGGCAATGCGGCCGATATTCAATTAACCATCAACGACGTTCTGGAGACGCCGATCCCTAAGAGCAAGGCCTTCGCTTTTGTAGGCACTAATCTAAGCGAGGATCCCAGCCGAAGCGCCACTTTCTTCGCTGCAGAACAAGCCAGGAACGCAGGTGTGATTGTATTCTGCGATCTGGATCTGCGGGCTGATCAATGGCGAGATCCATTGGCCTTTGGCGTCGCAATCCGATCGATTTTGCCGCTGGTTAACGTGGCATTCGGCACCAAGGAAGAGATTTTGGCCGCTATGCTCGCCGACCCTGAAAAGTTGAGAATTGAACGCTCGCAAATCTCGGCCCCTGAAGTGACCGGCGATCTGAAAGCAGCCATTGCCGAGCTGTTAAGGACAGGTCCGGAGGCATTGGTGGTAAAGCGTGGAGCCACTGGGTGTACTGTCTATTTGCCGGAGGGGGAGGCTATTGACGTACCCGGATTTCCAGTTGAAGTTTTTAACGTCCTTGGAGCCGGTGATGCTTTTGCCAGTGGCTTCATTTACGGCCACATCAAAGGCTGGGATTGGTACAAATCTGCTCGCATGGGCAATGCCTGTGGGGCTATCATTGTAACCAGGCACGGTTGCGCCAATCATATGGGCTACGAAGACGAGGTATTACAGTTTATTGAGGAAAGAGGAGGGTTCTAAAACATGACGACAACAAATCTTACCATGGCTCAGGCAGTCATTCGTTTTTTACTGAACCAGTACGTCGAGCGCGACGGACAAGAATATCAATTCTTCGCCGGTTGCTTCGGCATTTTTGGCCACGGCAATGTGGCTGGGATTGGCCAGGCCTTGCAGCAGACGCCAGAGTTTCGCTACTACCAAGCCCGAAACGAGCAGGCAATGGTTCATACAACAGCCGCCTTTGCCAAAATGAATAATCGCTTCCGGACCCTAGCCTGTACGACGTCCATAGGACCGGGAGCTACGAACATGATTACCGCTGCGGCCGGCGCCACCATCAATCACCTTCCGGTATTGCTGCTACCGGGCGACATCTTTGCCCGGCGGAATGTGGCCCCGGTACTCCAGCAACTCGAAACGCCCTTTTCGCAGGACGTTTCAGTCAATGATTGCTTTAAGCCTATCTCCCGTTATTGGGATCGAATCAACCGGCCAGAACAGATAATCACATCTCTGCCCGAGGTGATGCGCGTCCTAACGTCGCCGGCTGATACTGGCGCTGTAACATTAGCTTTGCCACAAGATGTACAAACCGAGGCCTTCGACTACCCGGCGAGCTTGTTTGAGAAGCGTGTCTGGACAATCCCTCGTAACCGGCCAGATGAGGGCATGTTAAGGAAAGCCATCGCTTGGATTCGTGAAAGTAAGCAACCGTTAGTTGTCGCTGGCGGTGGCGTTCTATACAGCGAAGCGACCGCGGCCTTGTCCGACTTTGCCGAACAGACCGGCATCCCAGTGGCCGAAACCCAGGCCGGCAAAGGGGCCCTGCTATACGATCATCCACTGGCCTTGGGCGCAATGGGCGTAACAGGAACACCGGGCGCTAACATCATGGGACGCGAAGCAGATCTAGTCATTGGTATTGGCACACGCTACAGCGACTTCACAACAGCCTCCAAGACCGCCTTCCAGAACCCAAACGTCCGGTTTGTTAATATCAACGTCGCCGAATTTGACGCGTACAAGCACTCAGCGGTGCCGCTGTTAGGCGATGCCCGCGTCGTTTTACAGGAGTTGACCGAGACCTTGCAAGGATACGACACGGGATCGGAATATCGAGCTCGCGCTCAACAATTCAACAAGGAATGGGATGCCGAAGTATATCGTTTGTACAATCTCAAACACGGGCCGCCGATCAGCCAGGGTGAGGTCATAGGAGCGGTCAATGAGGCTTCGCGGCCGCAAGACGTGGTTCTTTGTGCGGCCGGTAGCTTACCCGGTGACCTCCATAAGTTGTGGCGAACTCGTGATCCCAAAGGTTATCATTTGGAATACGGTTACTCCTGCATGGGTTACGAAATCGCAGGCGGTCTGGGTGTCAAGATGGCTGATCCAGATCGGGAAGTGTACGTGATGGTCGGCGACGGTTCCTACCTCATGTTGTCGCAAGAAATCGTCACTTCCGTCCAAGAAGCGTACAAACTCACCATTATTCTGATCAATAATCATGGTTTCTCCAGTATTGGCGGGCTCTCCCAATCCATAGGTAGCGGTGGCTTCGGCACCAAGTATCTTTACCGAAATAAGGATACGGGCAAAATAGAGGGTGGACGATTACCGGTCGACTTTGCGGCTAACGCACGTAGTTTGGGAGCCCATGTCATTGAAGCCCAAGATCTACCCAGCTTAAAGGCGGCACTCCAAGAAGCCAAGGGTCAAGATCGCACCACGGTAATTGTCGTCGAAACGGACCGCGAGGAACGCGTCCCCGGCTATGAGTCTTGGTGGGATGTGGCCGTGGCCGAGGTATCTGAAATGGAATCAGTTCAGACAGCTTCTAAATCGTACCAGTCGGCTAAGGAGAGGGAACGGTATCACCTGTAGTTACATCAGGTAAGTGTACATATTGCCTTTTCATCAACGATGATTCAAAGGAGATATCTCGAATGACTGTACGTTTTGGTTTGATAGGCGCTGGTCGGATGGGTGCGAATTTAGCCCGACACCTGGCTTATACTATCGACGGCGCTAATTTGGTGGCTATCGCCGACCCAAACCAACAACATCTCATCGAAATGCGGCCGCTATTCGAAAATGTCGACACCTACTCAGATTACAACAAACTATTAGACCGCAGCGATCTCGACGCAGTTGCTATTGCTACTCCGACCAATACGCATGTTGAAGTAGTCAAGGCGGCAGCAGCGGCGGTAAACATATTTTCACTGAAAAGCCACTGGCTCTTACAATAGAGCGGTGCGATGAGGCGATTGCCGCCGTCGAGGCCAATGGCGTGAAATTACACGTGGGCTTCATGCGTCGTTTTGACCCGGCTTATGTGGCCGCAAAGAGGAAAATAGATGCCGGGGCAATCGGAAACCCGGTCTTCCTTAAATCTATTGGCCGAGATTCATGGAGGCCAACAATTGAATTTGCCCGCCGCGAGAACAGTGGTGGACTCATGATGGATATGGGCATCCATGATTTCGACCTGGCTCGTTGGTTAATGGGTAGTGAGGTTGTCCGGGGTATATAGCGAGGGTGGTTGCCTTCTCTACCCAGAACTGGCAGAAGTAGGCGATATTGACAACGCAATTGTGAATCTTAAGTTCGCCAATGGCGCTATTGGCGATATTGAGATTAGCCGTAGCGGCATTTATGGTTACGATATTCGAACTGAGATCGTCGGCACTGAGGGCAGCTTGTTGATAGGCAAGCTGCAGCAAACAGACACATTGTTCTTGCGACCCAATAACATTTCCCACGACACCATTCCGGGTTTCATGGAACGGTTTGCAGATGCTTTTGCGGCCGAGATTGCGGATTTTGCTACCACGATCCAGGAAGATCGCGAAACGGTTGTCGGGGCTGCTGACGCCAGAGCTGCAACTGCTATCGGCGTCGCAGCCACGCTTTCCCTGGATGAAAGGCGAATAGTGCTGATCAATGAGGTCGATTGACCGATCGCCCACTACTAAGAAGGTACAGCTAAGAGAGATTCAGATCAATATTACGAGTTGGAAACCGTTTGATTCCTAGTTAACAGAATTCCTGCGAGGATAAGAAATGAAACATAGGAAGGAACAATTACTGTTGCTGTTCATTGGCATATTCGTCCTGGTTGCTTGTAGTGGCCAGGAAACCGAGCTCGGAGGCGCCAGCTGAAGCACCGGCCGAGGAACCAGCCGAGGTGGAGCAGCAGCATTGACTTCGGCCCGCAAGCCGAGGCGTTACAATCTATCGGCAATCAGGGGCCAATCATTTTTGAATGCACAGCGCCTGGCCCCTATCCATTTACGCCAATAAAGGATGAGAATTCTTTGACTTCGCTTGAGACCTATCTACAAGAATCAGTATACCAGTTTTCTTAACGGGCTTTCGATCCATGGCCCAAGTGAGGTGATAAATGAAAACCAATGGAGCAGTCTTGAATTACATCGGTGGGCAATGGCGGCCCTCAACTGCCAAAGAACATCTAGACGTCGTCAATCCGGCAACCATGGATCTGTTGGGCAAGGTGCCACTCTCACCAGCATATGAGGTGAATGAGGCAGCCCAGGCGGCGGCCGAGGCGTTTCCAGAGTGGCGAAGCACCCCGGCTCCCGACCGGATTCAGTATTTGTTTAAGCTCAAACAGCTGCTTGATGAGAACTTTGAGGATTTATCACGCACCATTACGATGGAATGTGGCAAGACGATCGGTGAGTCACGAGGCGAAATGCGTCGGGCCATCGAGAATGTGGAAGTGGCTTGTGGCATACCAATGTTGATGTTGGGTGACTTTTCTGAAGATATTGCCCGCGGCGTTGACGAGATCATGATCCGCCAATCCGTTGGCGTTTGTGCCGTGATCGCCCCCTTCAACTTCCCAGGTATGATTCCCTTCTGGTTTATGCCTTACGCATTGGCCTGCGGGAACACCTACATCGTCAAGCCATCGGAGCGGGTGCCATTGACGATGCAAAAGGTATTCCACCTGCTGCATGAGGCCGGCCTTCCTAGTGGCGTCGTCAATCTAGTTAATGGCGCCAAAGAAACCGTTGATGCTATCCTCGACCACCCGGCTATTCGAGCCATCAGCTTTGTGGGTTCGACACCAGTGGCCAAGTATATCTACTCGCGGGGTGCGGCTAATGGCAAACGGGTCCAGGCCCAAGGTGGAGCCAAGAATCCGGTTATTGTCTTACCCGACGCAGATATGGAGATGACAACCCGCATCACGGCCGATTCCGCTTTTGGATGTGCCGGTCAGCGGTGTCTGTCAGCGTCGATAGCCATCACTGTTGGCGAAGCGCGCCATACCTATACCGAGGCCATTGCCGATGCGGCTATTGCGCGGGTTGTCGGCTACGGTCTGGATGAAAGCGTGCAAATGGGACCGGTTATTGCCACTCAAAGCAAAGCACGTATTGAAAGCCTGATTCAGAAAGGGGCTGATGAAGGGGCGAACCTCCTCGTAGACGGCCGCAGCCCAATCATTCTTGGCTATGAAAATGGTAACTTCGTCCGGCCGACGATACTGACAGACGTCAATCCCGCCAGCGAAATTGCCAAGATGGAAATTTTCGGCCCAGTGTTTAGTCTCATGCATGTTGAGACCATCGACGATGCCATCAAATTGGTGAATAGTAGCAATTACGGCAACATGGCCTGTCTCTTCACCGGCAGTGGCTCGGCCGCTCGTAAATTCCGCTACGAGGTTCAAGCTGGCAACATCGGCATTAATATCGGCGTAGCGGCACCAATGGCCTTCTTCCCCTTCAGTGGTTGGAAGGAGAGTTTTTTTGGCACCCTCCATGGCCAGGGCAAGCATGCGGTAGAATTTTTCACTCAGACGAAAGTGGTTGTGGAACGTTGGCCTAAAGAGTGGTCGCGACAATTCTAATTGCGAGTTGTGAACGATGAATTGTGAACTGTGAATGGTTTGACAATTCACAATTCTTCAAGAGGAGTATTGAAAATGATAAAGGTTGCCAACGCTCCCTGTTCCTGGGGAGTTCTTGAATTTGATCTGGAAGGGGAAGCTGCCGGTTACAAACAGGTGTTGGATGAGATGAAGGCGACCGGCTACAAGGGAACGGAGTTGGGAGATTGGGGGTTCATGACAACCGTTCCGGAAGAATTAAACCGGGATTTAGCCGCACGGGGATTAACACTGCTGGGCGCGTTTGTGCCGGTAGCGCTGAACGATGCTGCTGCGCATGACGATGGCGTAACGGTGGCCGTAAGGACAGCCCGGCTCCTAGCAGCGGTCGCCGGAGATACACCCTTCATCGTCCTGGCAGATGACAATGGAACAGATGCTATCCGTACCGAAAATGCTGGCCGCATCCAGCCAGAATACGGCTTAAGCGAGGCACATTGGCAAACATTTGCCTCGGGTGTGGAAAAAGTGGCGCGGACGGTGAAGGAAACTACCGGTTTGCGCACGGTGTTCCACCACCATTGCGCCGGTTATGTGGAAACGCCGACCGAGGTGGAAAAATTACTCAGTCTGACCGACCCGAATCTGCTTGGCCTGTGTTTTGATACCGGGCATTATCGCTTTGGCGGCGGCGATCCGGTCGTGGGGCTAAAGAAACATGCAGACCGGATATGGCATGTTCATTTTAAGGATTGCCAGCCTGATGTAGCTGCCCAATCCCGCCGCGAAGGCTGGGATTATTTCCAGTCGGTAAAGCATGGCGTGTTTAGCGAGTTAGGGCAAGGGGATGTGGATTTTACGGCCGTTCTATCTGCTTTACAGGCAAAAAAGTTTGACGGCTGGATCGTTGTCGAGCAGGATGTGTTACCAGGCATGGGTAACCCCAAAGAAAGCGCCCAACGGAACCGGGAATATTTGAGGCGTATTGGATTATGAGGGAATGGGAGGGGTCTCTCTACATTCCCATCTCTATTCTCTCTCAAGAGGTGCAAAATGAGCAAGCGTTTACGAATTGGCGTTATTGGCGCGGGTCGGATTGGTAAAATCCACGCCGAAAGCATTGCCACGCGCCTTCCTCAGGCGGAATTGGCGGCGGTGGCTGATATTTATTTACCGGCTGCGCAGGAAACGGGCGAAGCTTTTCAGGTCCCCATTATCGCGGCTGACTACCACATTATTCTGACTGACCCGGCTATTGAGGCGGTGGCGATTTGTTCGGACACAAATACACACGCGCAGATTATTCAGGAAGCAGCGGCCGCGGGGAAACATATTTTTTGCGAAAAACCGATCGACCACAGTTTGGCGAAAATCGATGCAGCCTTAACGGCTGTTGCCCAAGCCGACGTCAAGTTACAAATCGGCTTCAACCGCCGTTTTGATCCCAACTTCAGCAAAGTGCGCCAGATGATAGTTGACGGCAAAATAGGCCAGCCGCACATTTTACGTATCACCAGCCGCGATCCGGCGCCTCCCCCCATCGAGTACATTAAGGTGTCTGGCGGTATTTTTCTGGACATGACCATCCATGATTTTGACATGGCTCGCTACCTCATTGGCAGCCAGGTGACGGAGATTTTTGCAGCCGGTGGGGTGATGGTTGATCCGGCGATTGGCGAGGCGGGAGATTTGGATACGGTCGTTATCACCCTCAAGTTTGCCAATGGTGTCATCGGCACCATTGACAACAGCCGCCAGGCAGTGTATGGCTACGACCAGCGCGTGGAGGTGTTTGGGTCAGAGGGGATGGTGGTCGTAGCCAACAATACGCCTGATACGCATGTCCACAGCAATGCAAATGGCGTTCATTCAGCCTTGCCCCTGCACTTCTTCCTGGAACGATACCTGGATTCATACGTCATCGAGATGCAGGAATTTGTGGATGCGGTATTGCACGATAAAGAGCCGCCAGTCATGGGGGAAGACGGCCGTATTCCGGTCGTCATGGGGTTGGCGGCCCAAGAATCGTGGCGGGAGAATCGCCCCGTATTATTGAATGCCTGAATATTGGGCCTCAGACTCCTAGAAGAAAAGACGCGAGCTTATAGAAGGTGCGTGCAGATGTCTAACTTGGTTGCGGGGTTGATGCCGCTTCAACCGCACTTTGCGTTCCAGCTTTGCAGGCTAGTGTTGTGTCGACAGCAGTCCTATGCAGGGCGCCTAAATCGGGATAGATTTCGGTAAGTCTAGAGCGAACAACATCAGAACGATTATATTTTTCCCTCAGCTCTTGACCGAGTGTTATCGTTTTCTCCGCCCAATTGAGAACGACTGGTATGTATACGAATTTGGTCTTCGTGTCCCTAACGTAGTCATCATAGCTTGAGACTGTGGCACTCGCAGTTGAATTCACAAACGAAACCATTTCGCTTGGAGGTTGGGGAATATCATCCAGAATCGATAGTGCTTTTTCCGCCTTATCTAATATGTCTAGCAGATTCTCACTGGTTGTCTGATCGATTTCTGGAGGGGCATTTCTAAGCGTATCTTCAACATAAGACAATTGTTCGTCTGTCTGTTCTATTCGTGGTGATAGTCTGTCCCAAGCTGAGATAATGATTTGCCCGGAATTAAGCGCTCCACGAAGACGGATGAGTCGTTTCTCGATTTCCTTTCTAGACATTGCGTGCCAACCATATTTGTAGATTTCGCCAATTGAACAACACAGGATTCTACCACAGAATCGCGAATTTAGCACATGCGTTCGGGTGTGCTAAAATGAGAAAGATATTCCGATCCGAGAGGGGGTGAGCTTATGAAAGCTAAAGACGAAGTAATTTTAATAATCAAGAAAGAGGATCCTAAATCTAAAGCAAAGTATGCTTCATTTTCGGTTGTAAAGGAAACGAGGGACAGGATACATATAAGGCTCTATAATCTGAGGAAGTAGACGATGCTTGGTTAAAACGGAGTGTCACGGATGACAAGGAATGTGGAGCTTCAGATAGGTCCCAAATCTATATACTCGAAGGATTATTATCCTGACATTTTGAGCTTAGTTTTCAATTCAGAGGATTACGCAACAACATTCAACGAGTCTGGAGGGTGGCGGGAGCACAAATTTATAACAACGTGTAGCGGTGCAATTGACAACCTTGGTACACACAATATCACGTTGCGAACACTCCGCAGGTTATAACTTCTTTATTACAGATTCGATGAATCCCAATATCGGGAAATTCTCCTTTTTAAGTGTGACAACTACCTGAGGGCGAAGTATGAAGAGCCAGTAGACTATCATTTTGTAGAAAGAATGGCAGACCTTCTGCAAGCAATATACTTCAAGAACCTGGATGAAGAACAAGAGATTGAGAATGTAGTTAGGTACTTTAGGGATTGGGTAATCGAGGAAGACGAATCAAAAGAATCTGATCCAACTGAGCAATTTTACGACCCTGAAAGAGAGCCGAAATTCGATTCATTAGGATTTTATCGACACGATTTAAAAGAGTTTCTCAGTCGAGATCCGTATTCTCCGTTCTTTTTTGACGATCCGAGAAGAACTTCGGGATTATCAGATTTTGATGACCTGTACTACTTGATTTTGCCAATGTTTGCGAGTGATTCTGATTTCGCAGTTGAACTTGATCTCACTGAAATCATTGACTCAGCTCAGGAACTAAGCCATGACGATGCTGCGTTGATGATAGGTGTAGATCGCATTCGTCTACGTCTTCGCTCAAAGGAAGCCAACGAGGTTTTTCAAGGAATCAGCGGTATTTTGCTCGCGACTGCTGAGAATCAAGCTATCCGGTTAAAAACATTAGAAATTATTGGAGTCGCGGAGTCGGTCCAGGTTGAGATTGAAGAAATCCTAACGGCTAAGGAAAAAGGAGACTTCTTGGAAGATTTGGTCGGAAGACTATTTAACGAAGAAGAGGGTTTTGTAGTTGACTCAAAAGTGAAAAGCAGTAGTGACGAAATCGATCTGGTTGTCGTGAATAAAGTGAATGACCCGTTCTGGATCTCATTGCACACACCTTTTATTCTTATTGAATGTAGAAATTGGAAGGACAAAACCGAGCCTAAACATATAAGAGATTTTGAAGGCAAGATACTAGATAGAAAGCACTATTGTAAACTTGGAGTGTTTATAGCGACTGGTGGTTATAAAAAAGGTTGCTTTGATGCTGTTGCAAAGATGAGCAGAGAAAACTACAAGATACTGTTGATAGACAATACCGCCCTAAGAAAGCGCACTGTTGAAGGAATGAGCACTGCTAATTGGCTGGAAAAAATGTGGCTCAACCAATTCTAAGCGGAGACATGCTATAATAAGCAAGGAGCATATTAGCTCGGGGAAACCCGATTTTTTGTTTTTATGAG
>JBARZW010000430.1:0-15698 GCA_049650305.1 Promineifilaceae bacterium (SeqCode) | reverse complement strand
TTTCCTGCTCTGTAAGAAGGTCATAACTCCAGTCGATTAGAGCTTGTAAGGTGCGCTGGCGAGGGAGCGCCGTGCGATCGCCACCTGTGAGCAGCCTGAAACGTTGGTCCAGCCGGACGAAGATCTTCTCTGGTGATAGCATCCTGATGCGCGCGGCGGCCAGTTCGATAGCCAGGGGGATCCCGTCGAGCCTCCGGCAGATATTCAAAATATGGGACGCGTTATCACTCGTGAGGATGAAGGTCGTGCTCATCGCCATGGCTCGGTCGGTAAACAGCCGGACAGCCTCATAGCCAACCAGGGCATTGGGCTCCAGCTCGTCGTCACCAGGGGGCATCGACAAAGAGCCCACCTGGAATATATTCTCACCAGTGATGCCCAGTGACTCACGACTGCTGGCCATGATGACCAGATCTGGGCAAGATTTAAGCAGATCGTCGGCCAGCCGTGCGCAGGCATCAATGAGGTGCTCGCAGTTATCCAGCATCAGTAGGAGCCGTCTTGAACGTAAGTAATGGATCAGCTGGTCTACTAGCGAACGGCCGACTTGTTCTCGAATACCCAGCGGAAGAGCCACGGCCTGGGGGACAAGTTCAGGATCAGAAAGTGGCGCCAATTCCACCAACCATACACCATCGGGATAACCTTCGAGCATTTCACCTGCTACCTGTAAGCCGAGTCGTGTTTTTCCAGTCCCCCCAGGACCAACCAGGGTGACTAACCGGACCCGCGCCTTGATCCTGCTTCCATACCGTTCTTGATATTCTGAACCAATTAACTGTCTGAGTTGCTCGATCTCTCGCTTCCGTCCGACAAAGCTGGTCAATTGCTCGGGTAGGTTGTTAGGAATACGGCCGCTCGAACTGAGCGGAGGAAAATCAGCCGGCAGATCCGGGTGTAGAAGCTGGAATATTTGCTCCGGCCGGTCAAAGCTTCGAAGACGGTGCTCACCCAAATCGGTTAGAGTCGATCCAGCCGGTAACTGATCGCGCACAAGAGCGGCCGTCACGGCCGAAAGTAGGACCTGCCCCCCGGCAGCCACCGACATCAATCGAGCCGCGCGGTTTACAGCCGGGCCGAAGTAATCACCTGCACGCGGCTCCGCTTCACCTGAATGAAGAGCCATCCGGACTCGCAAAGGTCCCGTTTCCTTCCAAGAATAGGCCAGCAAAGCTTTCTGTGCAGCAAGCACGGCCTTTACCGCGTCGGTCGCGGCTGGAAAGCCTGCATACAATCCGTCACCGGTCGTCTTGATAACAGCGCCATTATGGGATTCGACTGCCTCGCGCAGAATTGCGTCGTGATCGGCAAGGCTCGCCTTCATCTCGTAGGGGAATTCCTCCCACAATTGGCTGCTACCTTCTATGTCGGTGAATAAGAAAGTTAATGTCTCGGAATGGTGCAAGAAGGTCTCCAAAATGCTCGGCATAATAGACCATGCGATGATACGTGACGATGCGACCTGGGGCAACACGCTGACATTCGTGAAATCGTCGCGGGTTATTGCGTTGTGGCCATCATCAGATCGCTTGAGTGGAGCTATTTCGGTTGGTCGTTCTCCAATTTGGCCTCGATGATATCCTTCAGTTCCAAAAGGGCTTCTTGTCTCGCCTCTTCCCCATTATGATCCCACTGGACGCTCTTTCGTAGCTCGCTTTCACTCGCCGGATCAGGCATCCCCAGAATCCTAAATAGGGCCTCAGCACAGTGATACCTGTTGAGCATTATTTGCTTTCCGGGGTTTCTTTGCAGAAATTCCCATAGCACCAAGGCCGACCCTTGTACAGTGCCCTTCCGGCCGATCGTGCGCCATATCGCAAAATAGCGATCCGGATTGTTCCTGCTAATGCGCTCGATTAATTCATGCTCATTGAGTCCCGCCAGCGACTCCGCTTCTCGCCGGGCCTCATACTCGTAGCGTTCTTTCCAGTGCATCTTGTCGAGCTCTTGTTTTCGTTTTCTGGTCATAAAAACTAGTCGCTTTCATGCTGTCCTTTGGGCGATTACTGCTCATGGAGATCAATACAATTCTCGGCACATCTTAACAGATTATCGATTCAGTCGCTTCCTGAAAATTAACTTAGTAAGTGATGTTGACAATAGTTCCCCGGAAGTATTCCCAGGCACCGTCTTCCTTATCGTAGGTAGCCACGGCCGCCGCCGGAATCCGCACACCGCCAAACTCGCGATGATCGCTAAATTCGCACCTCCAGGGCGATTCGGCGTAGCCGTCGGTCGTTTCGTAGGGGCGAGATGGACTAAAAGCACGGATTACATCGCCATGTTCGTCAACATCAAACCGGATCATGACCTCTTGGTCTCCGGCCGTATGTCGCACTTCGAAGACGTTTTCACGCACATCATTCCATTCTAGAGTCGAATCAGATAGCACCAATGACGGAAGCCAGGGGAGCTCTCCGAGATTCCGAACCACTTGGGTCGTCAGGACCTCCGGATCGGTCCGCTTCCCCATAGGCAAAATACCCCACAGCTTCGCACCTCCCCAACCCTGTCCCTCACTATGCCCGTCCTCAGCCACGATCCAGACCCCGGGCAACATCTGCAATCTGGCCTGCCAGTTGAACGATAGCGGCGGCGCTTTGCATACCCCTTTCGCTCTGAAACGCGTCAACTTTCCGCGTATCTCCATCTCTCCTTCCTGTTCGATCGTCACGCTCAAGGGCGGGTCGAGATCCTCAGGCAGAGCTCTTTCAAGCCAGAGCTGCGCGGTGGCTAGCAAAGAAACTAGAGATTGCCGGTTGAGTTGGTTCATATTACACGTTTGTTTTGGAGGTCGCTCGGCCAAGGATTAGTATCCCACAGGATGCTGTCACCGAGGAACATCGGAGGGTGTCTACGATCATCGTTTCAGTCGCTTTACGCCCTGCAAGTATGTCACCACTCGTTCTTCCAAGCCGATAGGGTATTCGTAGGCGAGATGATCGGCCACCTCAATGGCAACCTTCCTAAAGAGAACGATACTCTTAAAAAGTGCATTCCAATTATCCTCCAATCCAGGCCCTACATACGTGGTCTCCAAATGAGTCCAGATGTCCGGTTTTAGCCGCTTCTTCATTCCCTTCCCCAAGGCGCCGGGCTTTATCGCCCAGCTGTTGTCAACTTCTAAGTACCATTCCAACATTTGTCGTAGGTAAACTTGTTTCATCACATAGTCCAGGCTGTACTTGGCGGGCATAAGCTCGTCACGCCATAGCAGTTTGGCTACATAGGTGGTCTCATGGAAAAACTCCTCGATAACTGTTAGGAATGTATTTTCAGCCGGTCGAGAGGGAATGTGGGCTCTGTATGTGGGCGGTCCTAGACCGGATGTCAGACCGTCTTTGTCCAGTAGAACAACGTATCCGACATCCAACTCATCTGGCAGAGTCGACTCTTCGGCAAGCCGCGTCAGGTTCCCGACCGTCATGAGGGTGAAATCGATCTTGAGACCATCTTCATATTGGGTGATGTATGCAAACCGTTCCAGATCATGCTGTCCTTTGATCGGATCTCGATACACCACAAGAACCCGTCCGAAATCCTCTAACCAGTTTCGATCCTCGTAGAATGGGCGGACGGATGTAACCGCCAGAATAACATCGTAGTCGGAGAATCGATCCAGGCTAGCATCTGGCATGGCACGAGTGCTTGTCAAAAGCAACGCCCGAACTGATGGGCGCTGTTTACCCCAATTCACTATATTCTGGATGTTGTTGTCATGCCTCAGGTTCATGTTTATCTTCGCCCCCAACTGCAACAAGGAACAGGTTATTGCCTCGTCAGCAAATGGGTAGCACCCCACTTATTATTCGCGATCGGGGTGCAGTAATGAAATCCGGATCAGTCTCAGCGGCCGTCATCGGCGAGTTACCTATTTCACGAAAGACGCCGGCCGCACGCGGGAGGATAGTAGCAAAGGCCAGCACAAGTAAATGAGCCAGAGTCACTGCAGGCCCAACTATCTGCCGGTCAGAACGATGGGTTGGCTTCCAAAAACTCCTTCATCAAGCTTGGCAACGCGTCTGAATAATCATCTCTAGCCCACTCAATCTGGCTGAGGAAAGTCCGGTATTTTACGGCGGTACTTATGGACCAGATTCTTTTGGCGATATTGTATGCTGTATGCAGGTTTTCATGTGTTTCGAATTTAGTCCAATGTTCCAAGTACCCTCTTCCGAATTCCTCAATAAGCGGATGATCCTTCTCAAGCTCGAAGGTGTTTTCAATGCTGACGGACACAGTCCTCATAGAGAAGAAGGGGTGTGAGATGGAGCTATCGCCCCAATCGAAGAATAAATCGCGCCCATTCTCGATGAAAATATTGCCGTCATGTAAGTCATTATGGTGCAACGAATCGGGGACTTCATAAGTGGCTAATTCCTGACACATCTCAGCGAATTCAGAAGCGCCATTGATCAGTCTCTTATACTCTGAGGCCGTGATGCCATTTGGCTGATCGATCAAGAACCAATCCTCGTCAGCTAGTATTTCCATGTAGAGTTCTGGCAGGACTTCAAGGCGCCGGTCGCGAACTCCGAACGACAATAACTCATCGATGTGACCGGCCAAAGTTATTTGAAGGTCGGCATATTTTGCCAGGATTTCTGACCAATGATGAATGTCCAATCCTTCGCCAAATGCCTCCCTCACCCGTTGACCTCCGTCGGCCATGAGCATCCATCCTCTCTCAACATCGATCGCCAGGAGTTGCGGTATGCAGTCAGAGCGCCATTGATAGAGCGCCTGGGTAACGGCCGGTTCAAAGGCAAGCGCTTTCGCCGAAGCCTTGAAGTATTTATCGCCAGCGTCCGTCGGTACTCGTAGCACGGTCGACCAGGGCTGTATGTGTGGCTGCTCGATCGATCCTGATACTCGAATTGCGTGCCGTGCCAACTCATCGTGAATCCATCTGTACGCCTGTTCGAGCCATTCCGGTTGCGTCCAATTATTCCAAGATGAAAGAGTCATATATTAACCGAGCCTTGAACAACCAATTGGTACATTTCGAGCGGACGGTCACCTTATTCATGCTATCATGGAAGAAACATTCGAAAAGTCATCTCATCCGCTTCCGGTTTGATGCTCTCAACGTAGCCATATGTCGCCATTCATTCTCCTTGTTTTCAAATTTGTAGTTTCACCCCTTCCCTCCGGAGATTTGATTCGCTTCAGGTAAGGTTTTCAACCGCGACATTGCCAGAATTCCTAAGACAGGTCCTGGGATCAAAAACACAAAGGCCCATCGCCATCCAACAATATCTACCAAGAATGGGATCAACCATATTGTTACAACTGAGACGGTAAAACCAACCGCAAGTTGTAAAGTCAGAGCAGTTCCCACATAGGCTTGGTCCGCCAGTTCCGTGACCATTGTCGAGAACTGCGCCGAATCCGCAACGACGGAAAACCCCCAGATAAGCCCAACGAGGAGAACCAACCACATGGATGATCCGAACAGCAATCCTATCAGAATGGCACAGGACCCAGAGACACTCAGCATCAATATGGTCGTCCTAGTTCTACCCCAACGGTCTCCTAGAACGCCCCCTACCCAACTTCCCAAACCTCCCATCGCCATCACCATGAAAGTCGCTATGGCGGCGGTCGATCCTACGGCTATGCCCTGTGTCTCTAGTGCTTTGGAGAAAAATAGCAGGAACCAGGCATACATGGCGAACAACTCCCACATGTGGCCAAAGTAGCCAAAAGAAGCGAGTCGCACCCCCCGGTTGCGGAAAACTTTCCCAGCCCGCTTCGGGTCGAATGTCGTGTTTGGGAATGGAAATGGTCCCTCTTTGATGGCGAACTCGGCGATCAATCCCCCGGCAAGGGTTAAGATTGAGGTGGTGTAAATCACTATGCCTTTATCCAGCCCACCGAGTCCATTGACAAGATGAGGTATGGCGTTTCCCAGAACGATCGCACCGCCCAAAATGCCAAGAGCTGTTCCGCGCCCCGCTCGGAACCAGGTGGACATCAGCTTAAAGGCGGGTGGGTAAACGCCTGCCAGGAAGAATCCCGTAGCAAAACGTAGCAATATTCCAGCGGTGACCCCACCTGCGAGTAACAATAAGGCATTGGTGGTCGCCGCACCGACGGCACCAACAAGAATGACATGTCTCGGAGGTACCACGTCAGAAAGGTTTAATATGCTTGATATCAGTGCTCCAAACACAAAACCAAGCTGAACGGCGATGGTCAGCCATGCTGCTGTGCCCCCGGATAGATTCCACTCCGCCCGCAGCTGTTGAATGACTGCAGAGGCGGAGAACCAGGTCGACATTGAAAGGACCATCGTGACCGATAGCAATACCAGTACACGCCATCGCTTTGGAAATCTTGTTTCGATTACCGTATCACTCTCGGGCATATTCATCCTATCTCTTCAGTCTACAATGTGTTTGGGCAAGCATGCCTTGCCGCTATAGCTTTCCAACATCTGCTGTCACAAGCATCAGGAAAATAACTTGCAAAAATCAACTGATGAGCTAGTCGATAGCGTGACAGGAACAACTCCATGTTCTCTATCCATAAACGCGGAATACGCGTGATGTGAAACTTCGAAATGTGAAGCTACAAAATGCAATAGTCGGAATTCAACCGCCAGTTATTTCTAATTTTTATTCTACTGTACTTGGCTGAGGTGAATTAGGTGTTACTCGACCTTGGTCGATGGTCGTTCAGTGCCCCGTGATTCTAGCACAGGCTATAACGTGGATACAAAACCGAGACGACGTGCAAGGCGGGGGCTCCTATTCCTGCAGCTTGCTCCCTAGTTATCTGCCGATAAACCCAAACAGTTGCATGATCACAAATGGCGGGCTAAAGGTTTGCCTGCCATTCTCGATCGAGAATGGCATACACCAACGAATCCCACCACCGGCCCTTGAAATACTCATTCTCGCGAAGTCGTCCTTCACACTGCATACCCAGCTTCTCCAACACCCGCCCAGAACCCAGGTTGTCTGCGATGCACCAAGACCAAATACGATGAAGTCGAAGCTCAGCGAAACCGAAATTCACGATGGACCGGGCGGCTTCGATAGCATAGCCCTGTCCCCAGTAATGAGGGTCAAGTTCGTAACCGATGTCGGCTTCACGACTTGCGGCCGATTTCATCCGGATGCCACAACTGCCTATGAGCTGGCCTGTCGACCTTAAGGTAGTAGCCAGTTGGAATTTGATTCGGGGATTGGCTCGCTGCTGATCGAGGAACATGTTTACAAAGTCGCGGACGTCATCGGCCGATCTGTCCGTCCACTCGTAATTTCTCAGATACTCCGGCTTCTGCTGGTAGGCTAGCACGGCCGGACAATCATCCTCAACATACTCTCGTAATACCAGGCGATCAGTGGTTAGAAACACAGTTCATCCAAGGATGATCAATATGTGGCCGGTCAAGACTTTTTCTTGGTCGGCTTTGGCTTCAGAGTCTTGACGTATTCGTAGCTGATATCTAGATATTGCCTCAGCTCTTCCGTATTCGCTAAGAGATCATCGGGAACTGCGACATATTCTTTCATAATTGCTCCATATGACTCAAACAGCGTTGTGTCGTACTTCTCCAAGAAGGCTTCCCTTTCCTCTTTGGGTAGACGAATGCCTAAGGAATTAGATTTGGAGAAGTAGGTAAACATGTGCCCATTCAAGGAAGTGTAGGGCATAGTCGCGCCCTTCCGTTCGATGTTCGGATTCGTAGCTATTAATCTGTCGTACAATTCCAGTTTCTCTTCTCTGATCTGGTCTGCTTCTTTAATCATGATTCATCCTGTGGGCTATTATTCCGGCCAACTGTAAAAATGTGTCATCGGCGCTTTCACCTTTTCACAACGCAGACATCGGGTTTGACTAAAACACTCGCTAGAATTCATTCGCGTCGTAATCTGAATCCTTAATCGGTGGGGTCTCTTCATTTTCATGATTTCGACCAAAGATGTCGACCCTCGGTCAAGCGTCTGAGAATTAACTTGTTGATCCGCTGGAAGCCAAAAGTTACCCCACGAAGTTTAATGATAATCTTGTCAGCAACAACTACTACCTAAGCGCGGTCAATCTTTCAATGATCGAAGTGATACTCGGCCGGTGTGACCTTTCCCATTGGAGCGACATAGATGGCAAATTCTTCCTTCCCATCCACACCTAGAATTGTGTCCACTTTTACCTGATCGTGCGTGATGGCACAGGTGCCGGCGCCAATTGCTTCGCACGCGAGATAGAGGTTCTGGCAAATGTGACCCGACTCCTGGGCGATCATCTTGTGGGCGACAATGCTATATCGCCACTCTGTTCGATAGGGAATGGTCGCCCAAATGAACAGTACCGCGCTTCTCTGGACCCAGCTCATAAACGCATCGGCGACCTGCTCAGACAGTTCTGTTCCCGCGCGTAAGAACAGCAGTTTATGCTCCACAGATAAGTACCGGTACAGGCCAGGATCCAGTCCCCTGACACGATTCAGGAGTAGATAGGTCTCGAAGGGATGGCGCCCACCCGCCGATGGCACAGTCCGCAAGATCGGCCGAGACTTGATGGCGCTAAGATCCTTTGTCGCCAACCATTCTCCAAACGCCTGAGTGGCCCCGTCGTCTATGCCCTGGGTTGCCCACAAAAGGAAAGATAGTTCTTCCAAGGTCATCGGCTCCTCTGTGAATTCTCGACGACTCCGCCGTCGCCTGAAGGCTTCTATCACAGGCATTTGGCCAATGGCAATATCGTCAGGTGCGACCAGTTCAATCAACGGCGCGTCTTCAGGATAGGATTTCTGAGGTGGAGGAACAGGCGCCCCTTTCCGTTGATCTGTTTCATGCTTCTTCCACTCTCTCCATCGATCAGACTTGAGGAACTTACGATAGGTTTCCATACCCCTCCCTGTCAGCCGCTTCTCTCGACCCAAGGCGACACCTAACGGCAAAATTGAGTAACCGCGCGGATGCGGGTCGACCGCAGCGAATTGTTAGGCAGCGTCCGCCCGAATTTCATTTCGACATTCAATCAACATTTTCAGTCAATACAATTTCATATAGCTCCTGGAGTATGGATACATGATAATTGGCCACAATACTCTGATCGTTTTCACCAAAGATGCATGTACGCACACCTGCTGCACTTCCAGCTTCAACATCAAGTTCTCGATCGCCAACAACTAGCGAATAATCTTTAACAAGACCATTTCTCTGTATGATTGCTTCTATGCCTGCTGGATCCGGTTTTTTAGGGAAACCATCATCGGCGGTGATTAAGTCTTGAAATAAATCTCGGACATCATGTGCCCGCAGGAGGGCAAGCGTCGACTTGCGTCCCCGATGAGTCACAATGACATTTACACCACCGCTACTCGCGATGAACTTGCATACATCCAATGCGCCAGGCATGAGCACCTGCTTCTCAAGATCAATCTGTGAATAATGTGCTTGAAATGCCTTCCCGACATCTTCTTGAGAGAGATGGTATCGAGTCGCCAACTCCGTTGTACACTGTCCCAGCCCAATACGTGCCAAATGCAACACATCTGTTTCGTCGACAGAATGACTGTATCCTGCAAGAGCTGAAACGAACGCTTGTGTGAAAGCAGGATAAGTGTCAAATAAGGTTCCGTCGAAATCCCAGATTAGATTCTTTATCATACCAAGTTTATGATCGCTGCCTTACGCCGGCTCCACCCACTGCGAGAAAAACCAATACCTTCGTTGCCCAGACTAATCCAACCACTATAACCTTGTCAATCGAATGGTCCGCCGTCTTGCCGGTCGGCTGCAACGATTGTCATGTTGACTCTATTCTTATGTAATTATTCACTAACTTCATTTTGCCTCATTCACAATTGACACACAAACTGCTTGCTGCCAATCAAATCGCGGTAGCCAGTCTGTTTGTTCATCTAATATTACCCCTTCTCGATTCGCTCCAATCATTTGCTTCTTTTCCGTAAACGTACCTGATAATCTGGCTTCGTCTGTCTAAAAATGTTCGTGGTTCTGTGCAACCTTAACAACCTGTCGAATAGCGTCAACAACCAACTCGGGTTGATCGTGGTGAATATAATGCCCACTATGCTCGGCAATGATATGTTGGCTGTTTGTGGATAGCTTCACCAGGTCCCTTTGTAATTCATCCCAACATTGTTTCAATCGTTCAAATTGCGCTTCTGGAAGCTCTGGGTTAGTCCCACCCCGAGATAATACAATCAGGGGCGTGTTACCAAGATCGGGGGGAGGTTCGGTTAGTGCTGTGTTTGATTCAACCGCTTTGACCTCGTTAAACAATGCCTTAAAAAAGTGAGATTGATACATTCGAGCCATGGCGGCTGGTCTGACATCGTCGGGAAAATTATCCCCTTGCATGCGATCAGCCAACTTCAAAGCCCGCGGAATACCGAAAGGAGCAAGCATTCTAAAGAGTGATGCGAGCACCTTAATCATCGTACCTTCTTTCATCATTTCCGGTGGCAAACGGTTTCGTTGATTTTCGTGCGCAGAATCAACAAACACAAGTCCAGCGATATCCTGTGGATAGCGTTTTGCATACGCTCTTGCAAAGACTCCGCCTATCGAATGCCCAACAAGTATATATGGCCCTGCTACGTCCGCACCTACCAGCGCTTGCTTCAGATTGTCTGCTACCTGATCGGAAGTCAAACTATCTCTTGCAGGTGAGCTCCAACCTAGTCCGGGTCTATCGTACGCACAAACTCGGGTGAATTGTGCTACCGCTGATTGTACAACCGTCCAATCGAGGGAACTATCTCCAAGCGCGGCCTCAATGATAACTGTTACGTCGCCTTCGCCTTGACAATGAAGATGCATGTCGCCCAGAGCGGTTTTAACAAGTTTGCCCGGTGCGGGGAATTTCCTCAAGTCTCGCCGGCTGGCGATCGATTGATAGATAAAACCGATAATCGGCAAAAACAGAAGCACAGCGAATATCATCAACTCTAGTGAAAACTTCCGCGAATTGGGCATGCTGACTGAAAGTGCATTATTAGGTAGCTGTTACACTTCTGTAAAGCTGTTTCCCTCGTTCTTAAGCACCGCGACCGCCGCCTCGTACTTCTTGAGTCTCGCTCGATCCCGCTCCGTGCGCGATGATAGTCTGGATACGTCCATGTTGTCGGCAAGGTCAGCCAACTTGACTTGTTTAGCTACCGGGATGGCACCCGCGCGTCGCACGTAAGAGATGTACTCCTCTGCCTCTCGAATGGTGAGTACTTCCAGCGCCTGAAGTACGGTCTAGGAACTTGGTAATTCGATATATCGTTCAGCTCCTTTGTTTCCTATTGGATTTGGTCAGCCTCTTGGTGCATTTCAGTGCAAACCTGGCTTCCCCGGAGCACTTTTCGCCGTTCACGCATCCACCGACCCCATCTCCCGTCTCGACCGTTGCCATCGACAAATACAGTTGGGGATGTACCAACCAGATCTCCCTAAGCAGCCTCCAGAACCACATAGGAATCGTCGGATTTTCCGAATCCTCATGAAGAAATCTATTTAATTATACACACGCCGTCAACTAAGTAATTTGGTTGAACGCTACTGATCTAGTGCTGGTAAATGAATCCTGGCAGGCTATTGGGGGTTAATGCTGGTAGAAACGGATGCTCCGGCAACAGAAATCCTTCAAATATGTGATCGGATGGCTCCGAATTCAAGCGAATACCGTGAGGAAAAGTTAAACTCAGTTCAAATCGCACTTTGTCAGATCGAGAGGCAGTACCGCCAGCTAATTGCGGTGTTCAAAGCGAATTGATGCAATATTCCGCTCGATTGGAACTCAAGCGGTTCGGCAAAGTTGCGGTTTGTTGGAGAAGGGCTACACCGTTCTCCTGTAGGAAGAGTTTTTCAATGCAACAGTGCCCCAAAGCGGATCCAATTCGATCCGCATGATTCAATCATTCGAGAATCTTTGATGTCGGGACATGAAGTAAATATGTGAACGGAGTCTTCAACTCGCAGGCCACTATCTAACATTAAATAGTGGCGACAGGTCGCATACTCAGAATCTGACAGCGCCTCATCATAATTCCGGCTTCTTCACGGTCTCTGCCAATTCCCGATGCAGCCAATTAATAAATTCATCAAGCGTTTGAAATTGACCTGATTGGCCACTGCCGATGTGTTCGGCCGTTCCTCGCCAAGAGTTGTAATTAGCCGGATCGCCATCTGTCCACAATTGGACGATGAATCTAGCTTTTCGAATTGGCTGTTGCATGTTTTAGAGGTTGACAATTTCCTGGCGTAGCGCTTCGATTTCTGGCAAGTGAACCTGTTCGTGAAAGGCCATATATGCCGCCTGGCGCAGAATGGTTAACTCACCGAACTCCGGATGGTAGCCTGTACGATACAGGTTTGATAACGGCTGTTCCCGCAAACGCGCTACACAAGCCTCCCTTTTCCGGCGAAATGTTTCGAGAATACCCTGTGCAGTTGTCGGATGGCGATCGGCTTCTGTCGCAAATTCATAAACGGCCATCGCTGCCAGGTCGGGGTTGTCATGATTCAGCATCAAGTCAACGCGAGTGTCCAGCATTTCCTGCGTGTCGTAAAAATGAGCAATGTGATCGCGGATAGACCAGGCGTCGCCAGCCAGTTGACGGTTCATCTTTTCTTCAGATAATCCAGCAACCAATCGCGCCAGCCCGTCCCCATTTTCAGCTAGCAGATCCAGAACAACTGTTGGATTGAGTGGCTCAATGTTATCCCGGTTGAAGAAGGCCACGAATTTACGGAAGCGACCGGGCCACGAACCGCAGACTGGGCAGTGGTCAGGCGGTAAGCCCAGGGTTGCATGGCCACAATTGCGGCAGACGAAAACATCTGGTGCTTCGTCAGCCATCATGTCGCCGCCGCGATCCGTTTGCAGGGCATGCAGGCCAACTTCCATGGCAGCGATCAAATCGGGCGATACGTCACGCTTCCTCAGAGTTCGAACAGCGGTTACTAACTCATCCTGCATCATGTCCGTTGAAATCTGGGGGCGATGCGTCCGACCAGCGCGGCGGGTTATCGAATATACGGCCGCTTCCACCAGCTTATTCAGGTTCATTTGCCCCTCGTCAGCAAGCCGCTCCGCCAAAGCTGTTAGTTGACCTAGTTCATACAATGTATTCTCACTCAATTGATTCCTCCTAGATTGACAAAAGCGAACGGTCGTCTCGTCTTAAGTGTGTCACAATTCTCTTAATGATAAAGATTCACTGAAGGAATTATGACATCTCGAGGTGCAATGGCTCTTCTGCTCGTTTATTCGAATAAGAGGAGACGTTTCGTTCTTTATACTTCTTGGAAAAAGTAACCGGACGTGATCTTCTTTCGGGTGACAAATAGGCAATATCTAATCTTTGTCATGGATGAGGCCGCTAACTTGTTCGGCTATTTCCGGCGTCACTTTGACATTGTGAACGGATTGCACGTGTACCGCGGCTTGTTGCATAACTTCATCGGCGGTTTCAGCCTCAATTTCATGATCACAATCAAAACCTGCATCACGACAACGTAACTGTTTCATTTTCTGCTCCTTTAGAAAAGTTAGGGTTGATACGGCACTCTATACCACGCAACTTAATGAGGGCTTAATGGCGTTTCTGACTGAGAAGAAAGGTCGCCCGGAGTGATTCGTCTGTTAGTCCAGCGGCGATGTTTTGAATGATCTGGGCCGCTTCTAATG
Organism: Promineifilaceae bacterium (SeqCode); assembly: GCA_049650305.1. GTDB lineage: Bacteria > Chloroflexota > Anaerolineae > Promineifilales > Promineifilaceae > UBA11865. The sequence continues at coordinate 2,039 of JBARZW010000430.1, read as the reverse complement.
AAGCGCTTTGTGCCTCTTGTTCACGGCCATCTTGACGGTAGAGCTCAACCAGATGGTTACGGCTCCCCCAGCGCATGGGCTGATAATGAATGGCGTCGGCTATGCCAACGGCTGTTTCCAATTCAGCAATCGCTTCAGTAACTATGCCCAACTCAGCCAGTGCCGCCCCTTTCAACTCGCGATTGAGGGCGACATACTTACTGATACCGGCTGCCACCGCCTGCGATAACCCTTCATCGGCGGCCGCTAACGCCTTTGCCGGTTCTTCGAGCTCTAAATGGCATAACCCGCGCGCGTGTAACAGGCGCAGCCGCCAGCGCCAGCGATGGAAACCAAACGACCCAACATTGATTTGCACCTCAATCTCATCCAGCAAGACCAACGCCTTCTCCGGATCACCCAGGCAGAGTACGTCCTGACAAATATTCAAGCGGGCGCTAATCTCCGGCGATGGCTTACCCCATCGCTGGGCTAAATTGACCCCTTCCTCATCGAACTTCAACCCATTTTCATAATCGCCTAGTTCACGATGCAACCAGCCCCGCATATTCAGCGCTTGCGCGAGTAGGTGTCGATCGCCGATTATCTTTGCCTCTTCCTCACTGCGCCGGAAAGCATCGAGAGCACGACTGTAGTCACCACGCCCACCTAATGCCCGCCCCAGAATGTTCCAAGCGTAGGCGAGAGCGTTGCGATCATCTGACTCTGCCAGCAATTCCAACCCCCGTTCGACGGCGCTGGCCGCTTCGTCAAAATTGGCTCGTTGGGCGCCTAAAAATCCGAGTTCTACCAGGGCGCGGGCTTCCAGTTGTTTGTCACTTAGCTTGCTGCTGACGATTTGGGCACGAGTTGCCGTCTCCAAGGCGCTATTCAGGTCGCCACTGCTCTCATGCGCTTCGGTGAGCAAGAGTAAGCTTTGTGCCAGTTGATAATCGTCGCCTACCTGTTCCGCCGCGATGAGAGCGGCTTCCGCCTCCGGTCGGCCGCCATCGGGCTTATGCTGGCGGCTGGCGTTTTGGGCTCGTGCATACAAAAGCCGGGCTTGGCGGACATGGTCGCCGTTAGCTTCAGCTATACCGAGACCTTGCCCGATCACGGCCGTTGCGGAGCTGTGATCGTCCAGCAGCATGAAGGCGCACCCTAAGCCGAGATAAGCATCCATTTTTGCGGCCGGTTGGTCGGCCAGGGCCAGCGCTCGCTCATAATGATGCGCCGCTTGTTGATATGCAAAGGAGTCCAGAGCGTGTTCACCTGCCTGCAACCAAAAGCCCACCGCCTTCTCGTTTACATTGCCGCGTTCAAAATGGTGAGCCAGTATCGCCGCCATATCCAGAGATGGTGACAACGCCTCCAATGTGGTGCCGATTTGCCTATGGTAGAGTCCACGCCGGGCGTCGCTCAAATCATGGTAAACAACCTCGCGGATTTTGTCGTGATCGAAATCATACTGGGCAGTTTTTTCCAACAATAATTGCCGCGCTATTAATTGTTCGACAGCGTTTAACAGCGTCATTTGGGGCTGGTTGCTTATGGATTGCAGGGTGGAGAAATCAAGGCGACGACCGTAAACTGCCATCCAGTCCAGCGCTTCTCGCTCTGCTTCCGTCAACCGCCGCAGCCGGTCACACACCGAATTAAGGATGGCATCGGGCAAAGTCAAATCCGGATCGGTTCGAGCCAGCGCCTGCCAATCGGTCTGGGCAGCGTTGTTCAGCAATCCCTCCTCCCTCAATGATTGGAGCAAGGAAACGAAGAAAAAAGGATTGCCGTCTGTTTCCTGGTGCAACCACTGGCCCAGCCGGTCGGCGTAGGGCCTGGTATCGGCCGTTTGGGCCAGCAGCGCAATTGCGTCCGCCCTGGTCAAGCGACTTAATGAGATCGAAATGACATGCACTTCCCGCTCCAGGTTGCGGAGCAGGGCAACCAGGTCGGCGTCTGTGGAGAGGGCTTCTGCCCGTAGGGTAAATATAAGCGCGATTGGAACTTGGACGATGTGGCGTGTCAGGTAGTGAAGACATTGCAGCGTAGCAGGATCGGCC
>JBARZW010000429.1:0-6141 GCA_049650305.1 Promineifilaceae bacterium (SeqCode) | reverse complement strand
GAGGCTACACCATAGCCGCTCATTGCCAGGCCAAACCGGGCAGATGTCCAGCCAAGATCGTCGTAGATGTAGAACATCAGCTTTGGCTCTGCGAAGGTCCAGGCAAAGATCATGATGAAACTGATAGACAACAGGACGGCAAATGTGGGCAACGGCCTCGGGAGTGAGTTCCGGATTGAGATCGGTTGTGCTGTCGCCGGACCTTTGCGCAGGGGCCTTATCCGCTGGCGCTTCTCTGATTGTCGCACCTCACCAGTGCGGGTCTCTTGAACCATGACGAAGGCGGCGATCAATGCGATGGCCGCCATCGCCACCGAAACAATGAAAGGAGCCGCATATCCCCATTTGTCGTAGAGCAGGCCCCCCAGCGGTGGTCCAATAATCCAGCCTACGGATGAGCCACCTCCCACGATACCAATCCATCGAGCCCGTTCGTTTTCCGGCGCGATATCGGACACAATGCCCATCGTCGCCGGACCAAGGCCGGCCGTCAAGACGCCTGCCAGGGCGCGTATAACGATAAACGACTCTGTTGATGTGGCCAAGAGGTAGCCGGTGAAGGCAAGTACGTAGGCAGCCAGTGAACCGAGGAGCAATGGCCGTCTGCCATAACGATCGGCGAGCGATCCCATGAACGGCGCCGCTGCAATGCTCGTGATCGAGTAGGCCATTGCCATCAACCCTAGAGCCTCCACGCCGCCCCCGAAATCGCCGAGCCTACGGGGGAAGATGGGTATAATGATGCCGAAGCTGATCATCTGTAATGCCGCGATAATGGCCAGGATCACGATGATGTTCCGGGCACGACGTGAGTCAGTCACCACTCTATTGACCTTGTCAGCTGATTCGACTTTCCTGCCAGTTAAACGGCTTATCTGTTTGTTATTCATTGGTCCGGCCTCCTCGCTCAGAGATCTGGATTTTTTCAGCCTATTGCTATGCGAATGCGTACTCAATATTCGGGAAATCAAGTGGGCGCTCCCTGGAGAGGGGTGAGGCCACCTCCCAAAGTGTCACCCGAGCCTCAATATATTCTTGGCCCAAGGCTTGGGCTACGGAGATGCGATGATGCCCATCGCGCACGAAGTAGATACCCTCAACCTGGACCAGATCTACCGCTGGCAGCTTCACACCACGTTGCTGTGCCGCGGCGATGTTCAGCCAGCGCTCCTCGGTGTGGCTCTGGAGCGGGTTAAAATCAATATCAAAGTCATCGCTACGACCCTCACTGCCACGGATCTGGCTGATTGACACTGTTTTCATCCCGAGGTAGTGGCTGCCGCGCATCGTATTGGCGGCTTCGACCTCAGACAGATTGAGCAAGCGGCGTGAGCGCCTGGTCACAACTGAGCAAACTTTCTGCCACCAACCCCTCAAGAGCGCGGAACGGTATGGTGTCACTGTCCTGTTCGACTGCCGATTAACAAATGTCTGCTGCTCATACATCAAGGTTGTCATTTCGGTCCTTCCTGAATTTCGGTATCCGTGAACTCTATTTATGTGCTAAGCGTACCTTTGCCAGGGGCATCGTCGCATCAGGCAGAAGTTATATTGAGGGTTTATTTATGGATGGCTGGGGTTGGACAGCTTTAAGCTAAGGGTTTAGTTGAGGAGGGGCGGACGACAAAAAAATCCGCCGTTGAGGCGGATTCGTGCAGTGCTACTATCTTGAACGTCGAGAGACCTGTGACTAACTAACCCGAAGAGTTCTTACTAGACGGCCTGTCCCCTTAAATCTGAACCGGCTGATTTACGAAGCTGAGTTCAGCTCAGTTAGCAACTTCAGCTCTCTAGCTTTGGCCACGGCCTGGGTGCGGCTGCGAACGTCCAGTTTGCCATAAATGGCGGAGGTGTGTGCTTTGACAGTGCCCAGGGCGATGATGAGCTCCCCAGCAATCTCCTTGTTCGTCAGACCGGAGGCGATGAGTCGCAATACCTCAAGCTCTCGCTCGGTTAGCGGCTCAACAAGGGGTTGGTCTAATCTGAACAGGGAAACGATCGCCTTTTTTGGCTTATGATACTCGTCTTGAAATTGGGCCAATAATGCCTCTTCAACCTCCTCGAGATTGAGCATCTGACCGCGAGCCCATGCCTCTGCATAGACTTCAGGCGAGAGACTTGCCTCTGCCTCAGCCTGAAAGCGCACAATCAGTTGCCAATTTTCCAGAAGGCCTTGCGGGCTTGTAGGGAGATGAAGGGCCAGCGCCAGCCACTCAACAGCCTGCTCCTCATCGCCCTCATGAAACAGGATGAGAACCGCGGCAGGCAAGATAAGATTGGCCGTGGCCTGAGTGCGGAAGGGAGATGGAGACTCTAGAAACCCCTGGAGGCGTTGCCTGGCAAGTGAGTAATCCATCATCCCGCAGGCAACAAAGACCATACCCAGAGTGGCCTCGGCCGAAGTCGTAGAAACGGAGAAGATCTCCTCAAAGAGACGTTGTCCTTCCTGGTAATCCCCCTCCACGAGAGCGAGATAGCCAAGCAAAACCAGGGCTTCCTTCATGCTAGAAAGGGGACGGTTGGCTTCGGTGGCGATATCCTTTATTTCTTCGACCAATGATTTAGCAACATCAAAATCGCCTTTATGAAACGCAATTAAGCCTAGATCGATGTTGGTCCAGGCAACTCCAACTGAAGTGCCAACCTCTCGGAATAGGCGATTGGCCTGACGCCAGCGGCCTTCAGCCTTGGAGTAGTCACCAAAAAGAATCTCTGTTTCGCCAATGTTAAAGAGCGACCAGCCCATCTTCTCTTTTTCGCCGATCTCACGCCCCCGTTCGAAGCTCTGCTGGAAGGCTTTGATCGCTTTTTGGTAATCCCCAAGTGCTCGATAACAATACCCAACTCTTATCCGGACCCAATAACTATCGTCCAACCTGGGAACAAGAATCAGGGCTTTCTTATACATTTGAATAGCCTCGCCGGATTCGGCAAAATGCGCCACTAATATCAGACCATGGGCTATACCTAAGCGGTCGTCCCGTTTTTGGGCGAATACAAGAGCGGTTTCGGCCTGCGCTTTGATTTCGTCATCGTCTTCAGGACGGCCTTTACTCTGCAAGAGGATATCGTACCAGGGCAGTAACACTCGATCCCAGGCAGGGTGTGGTTCTTCACCTGGTTGAGGGGCCAATTTCTCACGCGCCTGCAGCAGGAGTTTCTCTCCCTCGTATTCTCGGCTGCGCATATCACTGAAAACGAATAGGCTCTCCGATGCTCGGTCGATGGCGGCGTAATCTTTGTATGCCACAGCCCGACGCCACGCCAGACGTACATTCTCGAACTCGGCTTCAATCTCATCCAGCGCTCTCACCTGCCTTGGACCCAACATGCGCTGCAAACGCTCCTCCAGAAAACCGGTGTAATAGGTGCAGTGGGCCTCGAGAATTTTATCCTCCGTTTTCGCTGCTTCGAGGTGTTCTCGGGCGTATTGACGCAGCAATTCGTGAATCTCGTAACGGCCGGAAATAGGCTCTCGCCGCAGCAGCGATTTGTTGACCAGCCCAATCAACGCGCGCAGATCGGCCCCTGCGACGTCTCGCGCTGCCTCGCGTCCAAAGCCACCGCGAAAGACCGACAGCCTCATGAATACCTTCTGCTCGGCCACTGACAGCTGGTTCCAGGTAGAATCGAAGACGGCGCGAATACTTCGATGGCGGTCAGGAACATCACGCAGATCGCCTGCCAGAAAGTCAGGACTCTGGCCGATTTCTCCGGCGATCTCTTTCGGCGAGAACATCTCCACCCAGGCCGCTGCCAGCAAGATTCCCAGCGGCATCCCCCCCACCAGTTGGCAGATTTGGACGACGTCATGCAAATCGTCGGCTCTTAATTCGAAACCTGGTCGTGCCCGTCGTGCGCTTTGTAAGAATAGCTTGACTGCGCTGTACTCAAGGATGGCATCAAGCGCGGAGATTTCTTGCTCCGCCTCCCACTCAGGAAAGTCCATCCCTTCCAGACGGAAGCGTGTTTCCACCTGAAGGTTGAGCTTCTCCCGCGAGGTCGCCAACACCTTTACACCCTGCGCAAAGCCCATGATTTCACTCACCAGCTCCGCTCCGTTGAGCACGTGCTCGAAATTATCAACGACCAAAAGTATTTGCTTCCGTTGGAAGTACTCTAGGAGTTGCTGCTTTGGGGTGCCTCCCTCGTAAAACTGAAGTCCGACCGCCTCCGCCACCGCAGGAATGATGTCCTCGGCCGAATTCAATTGTGCCAGGGGCACGAAGTAAACACCCTGACCAAAACTGGGTAGCTGTGCTGCCGCCGCTTCCAGGGCCAGGCGTGTCTTACCCATGCCGCCTGGGCCGAGTATTGACACCAGACGAATGTTGGGGTCGGCAAACAACCTGGCCAATTCGGTCAACTCCGCCTGGCGGCCGATGAAGGGCGTGGTCTGCGCCGGGAGGTTGTGCGGAGTCGCACCAATTGGTCCTGGCGTCGGCCTGGCGAATCGTGAGGCCACTGGTGTGGATCGAGGGCTGAAGCCCAAGGCGGAATCCACCTCCTGTATGATGGCTTCTAACTCCGCTCCCACCAGCCGCACGCTGGGAATTCGCTCCTCCCGATCCTTGGCCAACATCCGGTCGACCAGGTCAACCAGCCCTTCAGGCACCTCAGGGCGCAGTGCTTCGATGTCCGGAATAGGCTGGGTGAGAATGGCCGTAAGGATGGCGGTAACAGAAGGGCCGGTAGATGGCCGTTGCCCTGCCAGCATCTCAAACACCATAACGCCGAAGGCCCAAATATCAGCCCGAGCATCTAGCTCCTCACCCTGGCATGCCTCTGGACTTAGATAGTCAACGGTTCCCATCATCATGCCTTTCTGCGTCAAGCGGGGGCTTTGACCGTCAAGGGCGTCACCAAATCTGGCCAAGCCAAAATCGGTCAGGCGCGGTGTTCCGTCTTCCGCCAGCAATACGTTGGCCGGCTTGATATCACGGTGGACGATATTCAGATGGTGTGCACGCGTGAGAGCGTCGGAAACGTCGAGGGCAATTTCCAGAGTTCTTTTGATACTTAGCTGTCCTTCTTGGTCGATTAATTCGCGCAAGGAGCCGCCAGGTACAAACTCCATGACCAGGTAGGGAGCGAAGGCGCCGGTCGCCATGTCGTCCTCTTCGACCGTCGCCAGAACCTTTACTATGTTAGGGTGGTTTAGCGCGCGCAGTGCTTCCGCTTCACGTTCGAAACGTTCGACTAATTCGGGGTTGTTGGGAATAGTCTCCGGAGCGAGCATTTTGATGGCTACAGGCTGGCCCGTGTGGGTGTCTGTAGCGTAATAGACCGTCCCCATGCCGCCTCGTCCCAGCATCCTTCCAAGCTCGTAACGGTTGCCGATGAGTCGCTTTTTGCTCATCATTTGCCTCAGACTCGACGCCCCACACGCGAGACTTTGGATGGGGCGAAGTAGAGGGCGAGCTTGAAACCCAGTGGCGGTCCCTGGTTGAGGGGTCTTAACGGATGTGAACGAGGTATTAGGCCAGTCCTCAAAAACCCTGCCATCTGTGGCCAAAGATTCGGCCGCCCAGGCTGACCATGCCAGTTCAACTGCAACTGCATTTCACTCACACATTCATTATAGAGCAAAAGTGGCGAGATCTGGAGTAGAACCGGTCCGAGCGGTGCTTCGAAGACTATTATCAGTTACGGCCGGGCGGCCCAGGTAACTTCATGTTCATCGCATGTCCCGCATACTCCTCTCACTGTCCTTGGGAGTAGGTTTTTCTACTTTCTCTTAATTCAAGAACTTCCGGTTGTCCGGATTTTGTGTAAACAGTCGCTTTCATGAGTTTCCCTCCAAATTCACTTTGATTCGGCCATTTACTATTAAATACTCAAGCCCTGTGTATAGATTACCAAAATAATTTGAGATTTCTATTTACTGTCCCTCCATCCAAGAGCTCGATATCTCGCTTCTTTGGCAAAACATTGTACTCTCTTTTCGAACCTCAGGAATTGCTGAATTTAGTGTAGGCTTTCTTGGGGTGATATGTCACTACCCGGAAGGGTACTATGGTGGGTGATTGTCCTGGCGATGTCTCTCTCCCGGATCGTGGATAGCCTTCAACAGGGTTTCCGCTGCGGATCCATTGACCAGGAAGGCATCTACGCCGGCCGCCAGGCTATTCGCCTCAAAAG
>JBARZW010000428.1:0-4283 GCA_049650305.1 Promineifilaceae bacterium (SeqCode) | reverse complement strand
CTTCCGATCGGTGTCACGAGCACTGCTTTTGAGTCGGGTGGTCTCATCCCTGTGAGGCACGCCCGCGACGGCGATAATCTCTCGCCGCCATTAACCTGGAGTGATCCACCTGATGGAACCGAGAGTTACGCAATCCTTTTCGTCTCGGATCCGGTGGCGGATGGTGGGGGTACTTGGGTTCTTTGGGCTCTCTATAACCTTCCGGCCGATATTCGTGGTTTATCTGAGGGTTTGGTGCCTGACGGTGATGGAGCAATAGAGATCGGCGGACAGCATCTCGAGAACAGCTACATGGAATTGGCCTATAGCGGGCCGTCGCCCCACCCCATCGAGACCCGGCGATTCTATCTGCGCATCTTTGCCCTTGACACGGTGCTAGAGACGGCCGATATCGAGGCAGCGGCCGCATCCGTTGATACCTGGATAGGGGGCACTGAGCTAACCTTATTGAAAGCTATGGAAGGCCATGTACTTGCCCGAGGGCAGATTTCAGGAAAGTATAAGGGCGAGTCGCCTATAGGATAGGCAGCGACGGCCGAAATTCTATCGATGAAACGCGCTACTCTGGCGGACGGCTCCCAATGGGCTTCCTCTGAGTTGCACCTTTCAAACCGGCGCCGAATTACTCATAATCAACATTAGAGTAGCGAGCTCTTAGACGGATCCATAGGGGAAGCTTAACGCGCTCAGCACGCTTGGGGTGGACGTCCTCTAGGGCTTGGTATGCGAGGTAGCGAACGCGCCAATCAGGATCTGATTGAACAAGGAGCTCCAACTTATTTAGAACTTTGAAGTCCTTCCTACCGACGAAATCGCCAACCAGCACAACACACTTTCGACGAATAAATATATTCTCATCGTCAAGGTTTTCGGAGAAACGTCCCAGTAAATCTTGCCTTAGTTGAAGCGCGTCTTCGTCGAGGCTTAATAGCCAAAATGCGTCCAGGGGTTCAAGGATCTCGGCAGGATCCTGGCTCCTTCTTGCCTGTTCCAATAAGCGGTCGACTTCGTCTAGATAGAACCCACTCCAGGGCACAGGATCAAAGGAAAGTGCTTCGTAAATGTCACTCAGATAGGGCATCTCTTCAGGCGGTATGGCCCGTACCTCAGCGATAAAAGCGTCGCGATCTTCGCTAGCATAGCGGAGTAGTTCGGCTTGAATCGCTTCATCCTCGTCATTGTCAATGGACTCTGCGATTTTATTGAGATAGTTTCGAAGCATAGGTAAATTGGAAGTGCTGGATTAAGGACTTTCTGACTATACCATTTGCCGGATAACGCTGCACCCAAATGCTACAAGGTTATTTCACGTTTGCTATTGGGCAAGACGAGTAGAACGATCCGCGGATCGATAAATCAGTCGAAGAGGAGATAGCCATTATCGCAGTGCCCACCAATTTACCGATCCCGGAAGACTTACTCCACAACTGGGAGAAATCCGGCTATCATAGAGGCTGGAAAGGTCGTCTTTCGCTGCCGTCATGGCATCGCAGTGGATGTGCGAGTTGGTGCCCGGTTGATCCATCAATCAAAATACATTGGTTGCCAGGTTTTCGACTCAAGACTCTTATTATGGGAGGTAGAACATGGTTAAGGAGTTTCGAGAATTTATTATGCGGGGGAGTGTCATCGATCTCGCGGTCGGTTTGGTAATAGGGGCCGCATTCGGTGCTGTCGTCACTTCTTTCGTGGATGACATCCTCATGCCACCAATTGGTATGCTGATGGGAGGCGTGAATTTCTCAGAGCTATTCATCGCCCTTGATGGGAATGAATATGAGACGCTGGCGATCGCCCAAGAAGCTGGAGCCCCAACGATAAACTATGGATTGTTTATCATGGCGATCATTTACTTCGTGATCGTTGCCCTAGCTATCTTTTTGGTGGTTAAGGCCTTCAACCGCCTGCGACGGGAGGAGGAACAACCCACTCCAGAACCCACATCGCAAGATTGCCCTTTCTGTTCGATGGGGATTCCCCTCAATGCCAGTCGCTGCCCGTATTGCACATCTCAGTTGGATGTAGCCGCTTAACCGCGAATCGGCGAATCATGATGGCGTTGCGTTTCCCGAGTGGCATCGCGATGTTGGAATCCAGACAACTGACCTGTGCCAGATAATAGCGTTTACTACTCGTGCACAATTTGCCGTGGGTAGATATTAGGTTCCAGCAGAAAGGCTGAGTGAGGTAATGGCCAAGGTTAAAATAGACGCTCTCTCCCCAGATTTCTCCCTCCCAGATTACGAGGGAAACGAGGTCCGGCTTTCGGATTATCGCGACCGCCAGAACGTCCTCCTGGTGTTCAACCGGGGATTCATTTGACCCTACTGCCGGGCACACATGGCGCAGTTGCGCCAGGACATGGGGCTTTTTCTGGAGAAGGACACAAGGATCATCGTCGTTGGGCCTGACGATAGCCGGGACTTCGCCGGATACTTCGAAAAGCACCAGCTCGAATACGTGGGATGCCCGGATCCGAACCACACAATTCTTAAATTGTTCGGGCAGCAGGTGAAGTTGTTCAAGCTCGGCCGGATGCCTGCCCAGGTACTGGTTGATAAGCAGGGTGTTGTTCGCTACGCGCATTACGGCCTGTCGATGCGGGATATCCCGACAACCGAAGAGATGCTAAGCTTAATCGACGAGATCAACGCATAAAACTCCCAAAGAAACCGAGCCTGGGCGAACAGCTCGCCGGGCGAACAGCTCGCCTACGAAAAACTCGGATTCTTTTGCGGACACCGTGCACATTTTCCGCAGATCTAACTTCCAGCATAAATCCAGATAGCGAGAAGCACGTAACAGCAAACCGGTTCAGATCTGCAGATCGAGTTCTACGCCGAAGGATTTAGGTGATCAGATTCCGGGGTAGAAAATCCACCCGGTTCAAGTACACCATAATGATGCCTCGTTCGAGGAAGGATATACGAGTGACGGCCGCGTTGCTCATAGCGAACAGAATCCCGGTCAACCAACGTTCATTGTCAGGATCTAAAGGCAGACCTGTTATCTCAGTGATTAGGGAATGGTAGAATCCGGCATGAGTCACGAGAGCGATATTGTCTTCACTCCCACCATGTTGGGCCAAGAGCGCTTCAAGGAAGCGGCTAGCCCGAATGAAGGCCTCGTGCCGGGGTTCGTGGGGTCGATCCCACCATCCTTCTTCTCCCAGCGAATCTGGCAACTTCAGAGCGGGGTAATTCTCCTCAAAGAAAGAACGATTCGGACCTGGCAACCCTCGGTATTCGCGTTCCTCACCTATGATTTCAAAAACACCCCCCCACTCGTGCAAATCCCGATCGGCAACGGCCGGGATATTCAGCGAGGAAGAGACGGCGAGGGCTGTTTCAATAGACCGTCGCAACAGACTGCAGTAAAGATGCGTGATCCCAAAGCCGCGCCTGTTAAAAGCGTCATGTTCGTCGGTCTTAGCCGACGGATCTCCTTGCTTGAGAAATCGAGCGAGGAGACGGGCCTGGGCTTGTCCAACTTCTGACAATCCCGGATCAGAATTACGGCCGTCAAAGGAACCGGTTCTGGCATAAAGGGCATTGTTCTCTGATTGAGCGTGACGAATTAAGTATAGTTGCATGACGAGTACATGTGACAGTCACTTGAGAAGTGACTGTCACTTCAGGTATTCAAGTTCACGTGGTAGTTGATGCATCATGAGATAATCGTCGACAAATTCGCGATACGTATTGCTGTTTTCGAAAAACGCTTTGATGAATTCGAAGTCGACCAAAGTACCCTGACACAAACCAAGCCACTCAAGATAGTTAGAAAATGGCCAATCTACAAGGTTATCAACGATCCCGTCCTTGATCGGATTGGCGTGGATATATTTGCACAGGTGTCGTAAGTGGGAATCCGAGATAACGTGTACAGCCTTGTATCGACCTTCAAATAAAGTTCCACGATGAGCATAGCGGTTATTATATGCTTTAGTGTAGCTGTTGAAGACTCTTTGTGGTAGGAATCCAGCCGGATCATCGCTCTGTTGCCTTTCTAGTAAATGATAATGGTTTGGCAGTAGGCGATCAGGGCAAGATTAAGTTCTCGCAAGTACTTCTTCATACGGCTCTAGGCGAAAAGATAGTTCTCCTCGTCTCGGAAATAGTCACCTTGCGAGCCCCGCGATTGCAGAGATGATAATATTGATTTGGAAGCCAATGAATGAGATGTTTTCCGGCAATCGGCAGCCAGGACTTGAGTCGCCGGGTCCGAGTACATGGCTCGGATGAGGTACAAGCAGTCGCGATTCGTTTCAATGAAATGGCCGA
>JBARZW010000427.1:0-11575 GCA_049650305.1 Promineifilaceae bacterium (SeqCode) | reverse complement strand
GAAAACGCCTATACACCGTTCAATTTTTATGATCCCGATACCGGTGTGGCGATTGGTTATGATTACGATCTTTTCCGAGAGATATGCGAGCGACTCGAGTGTGATGTGGAGTTCGTGGAGACGAGCTGGGATGCCATGGTGGCCGTAATGGGTGGGTCAGGTGAATTTGACACCTTTGACATCGGCGCTGACGGCATTACCATCACCGAAGAGCGAGCCCAAAATGTGGATTTCTCTGATCCATATATTAAGCTGTCCCAGACATTGTTGATCCGGGCTGACGAAGATCGTTTCTCCAACGCTGAGGAGTTCGAAGCCAACCCAGAATGGATAATTGGAGTTCAGCTTGGGACGACGAACTACGATGTTGCTGTTGACTTTGTCGGCGAGGATCGAATTGTGGCCTACGATCAGTTCCCAATCGCCGTTCAGGCGCTGATTAATGGCGATGTGGACGCCGTGGTTATGGACAACGTGGCTGGCATGGGTTACGTAAATGCCAATCCGGGCGCTGTCAGGATTACCGAGGATGTCCTGACAGGCGAGGAACTTGGCTTCATCTTCGCCAAGGGAAACGAACTGCGGGATACGATCAACGAGGTTCTGGCCGAGATGGATGAAGATGGAACCATGGACGAGCTGTTCCAGCAATGGTTTATCGATTTTGAGCCAGGCGCATAGCCTTTGATTTGATCAAATAAGCCTTTTGAATTGTCTTGGGGGTGCGTGGTTGAGCTGCGTGCCCCCTTTCTAGTCGCGTGGAATCGATAATCTTGTATCGTTCGTCGATGCATCTGAATTATCGATAGAGTTTCGCCAAGTCTGGGGGGCGCCTAGCACTGGATGGCCGTACGCGGCCGCAGGTCAGGTAGCACTGGAGTTCATCTATGTCAGCCGATCAGCCAACCAATAAGGAAAACCGAGGAGCCTCCAGGATAGCTCCAAGCCTGGAGAAGATGTATGAGTGGCCCTGGTGGATGATAGTTACCATCATATTTGGGCTGCTAATAACGTTGTTTATCGTAACCGACGAAGACTGGTCGAAGGCCTTCCTCTTTGTGATTAAGGGTTTGCAGGTAACCCTGACGATTGCGATCGTGGGCTACTTGATCGCTATCTTCGTTGGTTTGTTCATCGGGCTGGGACGTGTAGCCGGGAGGAGCAACCTGCTGGGCGTCATCTATTACAATTTCTCCACCTTCTATGTCGAAATCGTGCGCGGCATTCCGATGCTCGTGATCATCATGTACGTGGCCTTTGTCGGCGTTCCCTTATTGGCCCAGGCGATCAACGCCTTTGGTGAGTGGTTGATGTCGGTCGGCCTGACCGGTATTGGCACAGCCTTAGCAGAAGTTACAGTCCGAAACTTTTCAAACGCAGGTCGCGTGACTTTGGCTTTGGGGATGGCCTACGGAGCTTTCGAGGCTGAGGTCTTTCGGGCAGGAATCGAATCTATCGAAAAAGGACAAATGGAAGCCGCTCGAAGTCTTGGTATGAGCTATGGTCAGTCCATGCGCTATATCATTCTCCCCCAGGCGGTACGCCGCGTGCTGCCGGCTTTGGGAAACGATTTCGTGGCTATTGTCAAGGACTCTTCTTTGGCATCCGTTCTCGGAGTTCAAGATCTCACCCAGATGACAAGATTGCGAGTCGCCGGCACTTTTCTGGCCTTCCAGACCTGGAGCATCCTGGCATTTATCTACCTTCTCATCACGGTTTCGCTAACCCGGATCGTCCGCTATATAGAGCGACGGTATAAGGCCGCTTAAGGCGAAAGTAGGTTGGTCAATAATGAGTGATAACATCATCATCATAGACAAAGTCAGCAAGTTCTTCGGAGATCTGCGCGCTCTCCACGAGGTTGATTTCAATGTCGGCCGGGGAGAAGTTGTGGTCATTGTTGGGCCAAGCGGATCTGGCAAGAGTACGCTTCTGCGCTGTATTAATCACCTGGAAGTTCCTACCAGTGGCCAGATAACTATCGATGGCAAGCAGATGACCGACAACAAGAAGGAGATCAACCTAATCCGGGCTGAAATCGGCATGGTGTTCCAACAGTTTAATCTCTTTCCGCACCTGACTGTACTGAGAAACGTCACCCTTGCCCAGGAGAAAGTGCGCAAACGTAAGAAGGCGGAGGCAGAAGAGATCGCCATGCAGCAATTGGAGCGCGTGGGTATCCCAGAGAAAGCGAATAATTTTCCCGCCCAACTTTCGGGCGGACAGCAACAGCGGGTGGCAATTGCCCGAGCATTGGCTATGGACCCCAAGATCATGCTCTTCGACGAGCCGACCAGCGCCCTGGATCCGGAGATGATCAAGGAAGTTTTGGACGTGATGCTCGATCTGGCTGAAGATGGAATGACCATGTGCGTCGTCACACATGAGATGGGTTTCGGCCGGGCTGCTTGCCAGCGGATCGTCTTTATGGATGAGGGGCGGATCGTGGAGATGGCTCCACCAAATGAACTATTTGACAACCCAGTTCACGATCGCACGAAGTTGTTCTTGAGTAAGATTTTGGTGCATTGAGAGGGAGCATGGGGAAAGGGGAAAGGGGAAAGGGGCATGGAGCATGGGGAATGGAGAAAAGGCATGGAGGAAAGCGATAGCGGATAGGGGTAGGTGGGGCGAAATAGGAACGGAGTGAGCCATGATTAAAATGCCGATGACCTATGACGAATGGGAGCGCACGGTGCCCAAGAGCATCTCATCAGATCCGCTGTGGGGTTTCGATATTTACAGAAAAGCACTTTTTCTGGCTGATCTGGCCTGGATTGACTGCGATAAGCTTATTGACGATAGAAAAGGGCGCAGCCTTGTCCACCAATTGATTAACAGCGCCGGATCTGTTGCGGCAAATATCGAGGAGGGATATGGGCGAGGCTTTGGCAAGGATTATGCACGCTTCCAGAGAATAGCTCTTGGTTCAGCGCGCGAAGTACGCGGATGGTATTATCGAACACGACATGTCTTCGGGCCTGAGACAATTGATCACAGGATGAACTTGCTCGATGAGATAGTTGCCGGACTTGTTTTAGCCTCAAAGATGCAACGTAACGACACATCTTGAAGAAATCATCCGTTTTTTCGCTACTCCATGCCCCTTGCCCCTTTCCCCATGCCCCCCGAGACCTCAAACCCCGCCAACTGTTCCAAAGCCTTCACCAAGGCATGGTTGCCGTCGCCACCAAGGCCCTGAGCCTGGAGGGTGCGATAGAGATTAAAGACCATGGACGTGGCCAGGACGGGCATACCCATCTGGTCGGCCGCATCCAGCACTAGCCGGAGATCCTTCTGTTGTAGATCGATTGTGAAACCCGGTCTCCAGTCCCGGTCCAACACCTGGGGTCCACGATTGCTCAGCATCCAGCTTCCGGCCGCGCCCTGGCTGACGGCTTCTAATGTCTTGTGCAAATCCAGGTCCCCCGCCTGAGCAAATAGCAACGCCTCGCTGACGGCCAGCATATTCACCACTACCAGAATCTGGTTTACTAACTTGACGGTTTGCCCAGCGCCGTGGTCGCCGACGTGGGTGATGGCCTTTCCCATAGCCTGGAAAAGGGGCATGGCCCTTTCGACCTGGTCCGCCCGGCCGCCGACCATGATGCTCAACGTTCCCAGAGACGCGCCTTCGCTGCCGCCGCTGATGGGCGCGTCTAACATGAATGAGCCCATCTCGCCAAGCTTTCCGGCTATAGCACGGGTCACCTGGGGGCTGATGGTGCTCATGTCGATAACCAGAGCGCCTGGATGGATCCCATCGATCACCCCGTTTTCACCCAAAATAACTTCCTGCACGTCAGGCGTGTCACTAACGCATACGATGACGACATCGCACTGACCGGCAAGGTCGGCCGGATGGCTCGCTCGGCTCGCTCCCAGGCTGGCAAAATCATCGATACGACCGGCAGTCCGGTTCCATACCCGCAGGTCAAAGCCGGCCTTAAGCAAGTTGCTGGCCATCCCTCTTCCCATGATTCCCAGGCCGATAAAACCAATACGCTCGCTCATGTTGTCTCCTGTTTCCAGCTAAACAGTATCATATCCACAAAGGTCGATATCCTCAGCCGGGCTTATATTGTCGGGTCATGGTAGGTGACTGTCAAGCAAGGGCAATTGGTGACAGTTGGCGAAGGATGATCCTTGGTCATCATCTCAGCTTTCTTGGTTGCGCGGTAGCATCGCACAGCCTACACTTATTTGATCATGGAGGAAGTCGTGAACCTGGGCCGGGCGAAGATAGTCGATTACCTGGCCTGCCCTCGTCGTTTCCAGCTGCGGTACCTGGAGCAATTACCCTGGCCCGCGGGCAGGCAAGATCCAAAGGGAGAGCGATCCCGGGTGTTGGGCCAACGATTCCACACTGTCCTGCACCGGCATTTCTTGGGCTTCCCCCAAGGTGATGAGGTGCACAGTGAGCCGGAACTCCAGCGATGGTGGCGGTTATTTCAGACGTTTGAACCCCATATCCCAGCCGGCCGCATGAAACCAGAGTTGAGTCTCACAGTGCCCATCGGCAGGTTAACGTTGACCGGCCGGTTCGACCTGCTCGTCGTCACTAGTGACGCCGTCACCAGTGAGGGGGTCCACATCTTTGATTGGAAGACAAATGGCAGGGCGAGATCTACAGAAGACCTGAGGCGAGATCTGCAGAGCAAGATTTATCTGGCTTTGGTAGCCGAGAGTGGAAATGTGCTCGACCGCGAGGTTCGCCCTGAAGAGGTAACACTTACATACTGGTTTGCAACTGATCCCCCGGTAAACGTATTGATAACCTACGGCCGGCGAGAGCATTACGAGAACTGGTCGTACATGACCTCAATCGCCGGTGAGATAGAGAGCCGTCTTGATTCAAAGGGGCCCTGGCCGCTCACGGATGAGCTGGAAGAGTGCTCGCGATGTGCCTTTCAGATCCTCTGTGGCCGCGGTCCAGGGAATCCCGATCTGGCAGGGTGGAGCGACCGGGTCGGGTGGACTGACCGGGTCGGGTGGACCGACCTTGATGATTCCTCACCCATCGAACCGGCATTACCGTGAAGAACAATATGACCGGCGACCGGCTTGACAGGTCCGCTAAAGATGCGCCTTGAAACCTTCTATGCCTTGCTAGGCCCCGAGGGCCAGCGCCTGCTGGAGGAGTTGGGGCGAGAACCGATCACCCAGGAAAACCACCTAAGGGTTGCCAGCGAACTACGCCAGCGAGTGAGGGCGGAGTTAGCCAGCGCGATAATAGAAACCCTTGTACTCCGGCAACGAGCGGCGACCAAATTCGACCGGGCATCGGCGATGTACTTCACGCGAGCGGCGCTGGAGCAAGCATCGGCCGAGATCATATCCGCCCACAGGACCCGTCGCTATGAGAGAGCCGGATTTACCCAGGTGGCCGACCTGGGATGTGGAATAGGCGGCGACGCCCTGTCGCTGTCGGCAATTACCGATGTAGTCGGCGTCGATTGGAGCCCGCTTAGGCTGGCGATGGCTCAAGAAAACCTGCGTGCATATGGTCGGAGCCGCCATTTCCACCCGCTTCAGGCGGATCTGATCGAGCTGAGTCCCCTCCCTGTGGAGGCGCTTTTCGCCGATCCGGGTCGACGCGACGAGTTCGGCCGCCGCATATTCTCCGTCCACGATTACCGGCCGCCGCTGGATACCTTCGCAGCCTGGCTGGGCAAAGTCCCCAATCAGGGGATTAAGGTGAGTCCCGGCGTTGATTACGGGCAGATACCGGCCGATGCCGAGATAGAATTCATCTCGGTGAAGGGTGAAGTGCGCGAAGGTGTGTTGTGGGTTGGCGACCTCCGTACAGGGGTCGGGCGCAGAGCGACGCTGCTGCCGGCTGGGGCGACCCTGACCGATGAGACGGAGAATCCTCCCATCGCCATCTCTGAGCCGAGGGAGTTTCTTTATGAGCCCGATGGCGCCGTTATCCGGGCCCATTTGGTGGAACAGCTTGCAAATCGCCTCGATGCGACCAAGATCGACGACGATATCGCCTACCTGACGGCCGGGCAGGGGCAAGAGACGCCCTTCGCCCGCTGCTATGTCCTGGAGGACGCCATGCCCTTTCAGCTGAAAAGGCTCCGGCAATACCTCCGGGAACGCAACGTCGGCCGGCTGACGATTAAAAAGCGGGGCTCACCCCTGGATCCGGATACCTTACGCAAGCAACTTCGCCTAGTGGGTGACGAGGAGCGGGTGATCTTTCTGACGCATGTGAAAGGAGAGGCGACGGTACTGGTCGGCCGGGCTTGGATATGAGACAGGCCTCGCCCACCGTGTTTTCGCAATAATGTCTCTTTCTGAGGCGTTCGAGATAGAAAAAAGGGAAGAACATCATGTCTGACACGACACTCCGTTTCATCATCGCTGCCGTGTTTTTTGTGCATGGGCTAGGCAATGTATTGGGAATTATGGCGGCGCTTCAACTTTCTACCCTTGATAGCTGGTCAAGCCGCTCCTGGCTGCTGACAGGGCTCATCGGCGACACTGCCTCCCGAGTGATCAGCTTCGTGCTCTTTCTAGCGGCCCTTATCGGATTCGTCAGAGCGGCTCTGGCTTTGATGGGATGGCTGCTTCCCCATGAGTGGTGGCGATCGATGTCAGTTGTATCGGCATTGATTTCCATTGCGGTGTTGATGACCATGCGGATCAACTTGGGCAGGACATCCAGCCCCTGGTTGGCGATCTGCTCCAATAATTCGTCCGGTAAGGTACAATCGGTCTGGTAGGTCATTGTGTGAACTCCTTTAGGTTGATTTGGCAATTTGCCCAAAGGATACACGGTGACCTACATTCCGGTCACATCAAATTACAGAAAGAAAGATACACTATCCGGTTGTGTTCTATCTCATACGGCCGATACCCTATTAAATCGTTTGAGTAGGTATGAGAAAAACCCGTAGAATACAAAGAGCCCTCTGAAACTGAGAGCTCTTCTTATCCTTTTACGATTTTTCGTGGCGGGAGCGACGAGATTGGAACCTCCTACTCATCCTATCATTGACACGATATGGTTCTTAAAAAGCGGCCGATTCATTGGTCATAAGAATAGTCACTTTTTGCCAGCTAAGAAATAGTCAATTGCGCGTCGATTTCTATGTTGGCATCATATGACCAGTTTGTCTTTGATACATTGAGAATTTCTGCTCGATAGAACCCAGTCGAGCGCGTCCGGATTCTGAGAGTGGTAATACCATCATCGCCAGTAACAGCGGTATCTACGATCTTCGAACCATCCGGGTAGGTGATTTGGACCACGACCTCCGCAGAGGGTACGGGTAGGCCTGAAACATCTTGGATGGAAACTATTGTATCAAGGAAGTAGTACGACCGTCTTGGCTCATAGCTCATGTCAATAGCTGCTACGTGCATAGCGCCCCCGGATTGTCCGTTAAAATAGCTAAGCGTTCCCCAGTAAATCGCCTCGGCAATCTGACCGCGACGACAAGAGAAACTTGCACACGCATCAGTGAAGGTGTCACCGGAGAAAATCGGAGTAACCAATTGTTCAGCCTCGGCCGGGTGAGACATAAATACAGGCTCCATCATCGCCGCCGGCATATCGCTCTTGAATAGAACCCCAGAAGCGAATCGGTCGACTCCATAGCCAATAAACTCAGTTTCTCCGACAGGAGCTGTTTCACGCAAGAACGGAAACATCACATCATAAATCGACTGCGCGAGGTCTGGAGATTCCCGAGGGCCGTAGAGGGCCATGGAGCCGTCCCAGGCTGAATCCGTTACGCTATTAGTGTGCACCGAAATCAGGATAGTAGCCTGCTGCTCATTGCAGTAGGTGTACCGGTCGCTATTGGTCTTGGGTTCATCTATGTATCGGGTCATCACCACGTCAGCCGCCTCACCTTCTAAAAGCCTCATGAGCCCATAAGATACGTCCAGATTGATATCACTCTCTTCCAGCTCATAGTCAATGTTTACAGCCCCTGGATCACTCCCACCGTGACCAGGATCTAGGCATATTTTGACACCGGTGAGACCTCCAAATGCCGTGGAATTTTGATAGGAATATATGACTCCCAACAGCAGGAATGCCAGCAGGAAAAGAGATTTGATAAGATCCTTACCACTCATGAAATAATCCTCCCGGATGTAAGTCGGTGTAGATCTGAAATATATCCAAAATAAATTCAATATAGATCCAAAAAAATTTACTCGTCCTACTCGCCCACGGTGTTTTTTCGCAGGAATAGACCCATTTTTTAAGACGTATGAGAACCTGTTTGGATACGGGTAGAAGATTATATTGGAATAGGAATTAGGGGTCGCGAGAAAGGAAAGGGAGATATCCGGACGCGATTTCAGGCGGACCATCCTTATAGGTAAGCAGCCAAAACCTGTTGCTGATTGCTGAACTGCTCCCGATACTTTTGATTTGTTCTGGTTACTATTGCTTCCCTTCAGGCTTATGCGCTATTTGGATGTTTTCTGGAAAGAGGGCAGAATGGGTTTAGGCGAAAGGCTCACTTAACTGATTAGAAGTGCGTGTCAACCGGACCACATTAATTCGTCGAATAAGTCCGTATCCTTTTTCGAGATCAAGCGTCTTAATTAATAGGGTCAGGATATCCCTCGCCCGATTATAAAGACTTGGAACTGGACGACTCAATTTTTACCAAAACCAGGCTCAATCAAGTAGGCGATGTGAGTCTTAGCTGGATGTAGAATGACATCTGTCACTGCCCAGGCTAACCGATCTTGGGATACTCTTGCGAAGAGAGAAAAGGAACAAGCAACGGTGGCCGACGAGCGCGAGTCCAAAAGATTGCAAAGGGCAAGCTGCCTTGATCGCGACGCGCTTGGTTCCATATACGACGAGTATCACAAATCAGTGTACAGTTACATTTACCGCCGTGTGGGGGATGTCGAGATCGCTCGCGACTTGGCGTCCGAGGTATTTCGCCGTTTCTTGCAGGCTCTCCACAAGGGATCAGGACCGAGTGATAATTTGCGCGCCTGGCTCTACCGGGTAGCCCATAATATCGTCGTCGATCATTACCGTCGCCAGCAAAACCAACAGAATCTTCCCCTCGGAGAGAATCTGGTTGGTGATAGCCCTGATCCAGGACAAAGCGCAGAATTGAGTCTGCAACTAGATAAAGTTCGAAAGGCACTGAGGCAGTTAACACCAGATCAGCAGCATGTCCTAGCTCTGAAGTTTCTCGAGGGGCTAACCAACGAAGAGGTGGCCGAAATTACCGGAAAACCAGTTGGGGCTGTCAAATCCCTGCAACATCGTGCATTGGCAGCGTTACAGCGGAAACTTGTCCCCTCTGAGGAGATCCCAACATGACCTCTCGCGTAAATGATGATTTACTCGATATGGCAGTGAGTCGATTACAGCTCGGGCAGTCCACCGATGATATCCAAGATGCTTATCCTACACAGGCGGACGACCTGCAGCCCTTACTTCGGGCTACCGAAGCGCTGCTTGCAGTGCGGTCCATAGACAAACCGGTCACAGAATCTCTCCTCTCTGACCAGAACGATTTCCTAGCACAAGTAACCGAGCTTCAGCTCCAACCCGTATCTCCGAGTCCTATCGTACGTCTTAAAGGTTGGATATCTCAGAAAACGGCAAGGCCGTCACCAGCTTTGAGTGGTCAACAAAAGGAGATTCGGAACATGAGCGTTCTCGCCCTAAAAGTCGCCCTAATTCTCGTTGTTGCTTTCGGCTCACTAGGTGGAACATTAGCGGCTGCGGCCGATAGCCTACCTGGCACGGCCGTTTACCCTTTTAAATTGGCGATGGAAGAGTTCCGACTGGCACTAAGCAAGGATCCTTTCGTTCAGGCGTCCAGGCATCTGGAATTTACCCAGGAACGAATCCAAGAGATTGTTCGTATAGCGGCCAAGGACGATGTGCCTGAAGAGGGATTGCTCACGCGAATGCAGACTCATATGAGCACCGCCTTTCAGATTACTGCTCAGGTGGGTGATGAAGAGATGCGAGAGTTGCTCACCCAGTCCCAAAAAATAGCCGAGGTTAGCCGTTCCGATTTGGAGGTGGCCCAAGAACAAGCCCAGGTTCAAGTGCAAGAGCGTCTTCAACAAGCCAGCAGCATGATGGCCCAATGGCAACGTGAGGCAGAAAATGGCTTGCAAGATCTAGAATACTTCCGCTGGCATTATGGCCCTGGCAGACTTCCTTGCGAGGACGACGATTGCCAGCCCCCCTATGGCGACGGCGGTCAGGAGCAAAACCAGCACCAGCATGGCCCAGGAGAACCCCCGTGCGAAAGTGATGATTGCCAGCCCCCCTATGGCGATGGCGATCAGGAGCAGAACCAGAACACCGAACAAAACCAGGCTCAAGGGGATACACAATATCAAAACCAAGAACAGAGTGGTCAAGGTACAGACGGCTCACAATCCGGTGGCTCCGGTGATCCCGGAGGTACTGGAAGTCCTGATAATTCGAACGGCTCCGCCGGCGCTTCTGGTGGTTCTGGCGGGTCAGGTGGTGGCTGAGCTGCCGGAGATCGTCTAACAAATTATCGCCCAAGACCGCAATATGTGAACGAGATGACAAAACCCAGCCATTGGGTCTAGTGATCGTTTGAAGTTGTAATAACCTCCCAAAGGTTGAAAGTGTCTCAGGAATTTCTGCTAAGGGTAAACCTTGTTCACAACTAGATTGTTTCCCTCCGAGATAGTGTATCTTTCTTTCTGTAATTTGATGTGACCGGAAGGTAGGCCACCGTTTATCCATTGGGCAATTACCAAGTTATCTCATAAAGAGCCTTTGGCCAATCATCTGCGTATCCTCTGGAATTCAGCTAGATTTAAGCCGTCGCTAGCATTACCAGCGAAGTCGGGCTAGGCCTTCAGGCGAATGTCACTCAATCGCGCACGACTGGCGATTAATTGCAAACCGCTCCTTGGATTCATCTGGTGAAGGCAGAGCGCAACGAGTTAACGGGGCAGAACGAAGGTGAAACGACAATCGTCAATTTGACCATGCGGATCCAAAAACGACTCGGTTCCTTTTGGTTGAAGGCAGGCGATGGCGCAATTCGATTACCTGGTAACTCGCGAACAGGAGAATGAACAGTCCCCATCATTAGATCGGCAATCCGTCAAGCAGGCTCCGAAGTCATGATTTATGCTGCCACAAAATAAAGAGCGAAAGAGGACATCTCTGGCCTCCATCGCCCTTGGAGGTAATACCGGGTGAGAATCTTCACCCAGTACGGCGTCGAGTAATGTCCGTCCGAAAGGACAAGACTCATGCCGAGAACGAAACCCTAGGCGCGTTGCCAGATTCTAAGTGGCCGCGCGTAGATGGATGACAATAAAACGGCGTATCCCCGACCTTCCTCAATATCGATTTCGGTGATAGGTATGACGTTCAAGATAGAGGTGCGCCTGGAAAATGCATTCGACGGCAGCTCGCAAAGGACCTCGGTTAAGGCCCTGTCAACTGAGGTAACGAACGCTTCAAGAGCGGCCGAAGCAGAAGTTACCGAAGCCAGGAGATGAATAGTCAGGTCGACGATAGAAAGATAATCTTCTGTCTCTGCGTCGGGATTGGCCGTTTCTTCAAAGAGATAAA
>JBARZW010000426.1:0-1649 GCA_049650305.1 Promineifilaceae bacterium (SeqCode) | reverse complement strand
CAATTGGGCCAGGTAGCCGCGCTATTTCTTGGCCTTGGTGGTGGCTCGCTGGCCCTTTTCCATGGTCTTGGTTCTCTGCGCGGAGAGATATCCAGACCTTTCCGGTTACCGCCGCTCCATTTCTTCGCTATCGCTTTCGCACTTGTTGTTGGCTTGGGCAATGTATTGCTCTATTTTGATGTGGTAGTGAATTATCTATTTCCGTTCTTATTTCTCTTAGGAGCGGCACTGCCTTCTCTTGCCGTCCTGGCCTGGGCCAGCCAGCGACTCGGATGGCCAATCACGTGGCGACAGGCTTCGCTGTCATTCGTTTCTGGAGCCACGTTGTCTATCGTGGTGACCCTAATTCTGGGCTTGATTTTAGCCAGTGTTTTTTTTCTTCTGGTTATGCCGGTAGAGCTTCTGGCAGGATCAGTCGAAGGGTTGATGGATCTGTTCGGAAGCGGCTTCTTGGAACGATTCTTCTTCTCACCCTATGTGATTGTTCTGCTCTTCATCACCGCCCTGCAAGCTCCCATCCCGGAAGAATTTGCCAAGGCGCTAGGTCCAGGATTCATGCTAAACCGAATAAGCAATGAACGCCAAGCGTTCATGTTAGGCCTGGCCTCTGGAGCGGGTTTCGCCATTCTAGAGAATATGTTATACGAGGGAGTCTATGCTCTCTGGAGTGATTGGACCTGGGGAGGTGTCACCTTATTGCGAGCAATCGGCGCGGTGCTTCATCCGTTGACCACGGGTATCGTCGTCGTAGCCCTATTCCGCAACCGCCGGCGACAACGTGGCTGGTTCGGCCGGATCGCCGGCGCCTATTTACTCGCCGTCGTGTTACACACTTTGTGGAACGGCGGTTTTGAAGCTCTCTTGTTTATGACAGGGGTAGACTTTTATAGCGGGATTGGACCGGCCTTTAATGTTTACGGAGAGAGCATCGCTGTCTTTCTCGTAATCTACCTGGTATTGTTCTCGGCCGCGATGTGGTGGCTGTTGGCCCGCATTGTGCGCGGTTTAGCCGGCGATGTTGCTCAGGAAATTGCACCCACGATAGTCTCGGTGCGTTCAGTGGCTCTTTGGGCGGCGGTCTCTCTCCTTGTCATTCTCCCCATAGGAGCGGCAATCGGTCCTGCCTGGGGCGGAGCTACAGACGTCTTTGCTGCGGGTCCTCCGCCAACAGCTGGGCCATCCCTTACAGCTACGGCGACACCAACGATGACTCCAGCACCAACATCAACTCCTATGCCTACTCTTTCAGTCACCACTCCTATGCCTACTCTTTCAGTCACCACTTTGTCTGGGGCTAGAATCGCTTTCGTGGCTATGAGCGGCGGTATTCCTGTCATCTACGTATTGGAAGGAGAGAGTTTGAGACCGCTCACGGAAAGCTACGGCTCTGCAAGTAATCCATCTTGGTCGGCAGATGGCAGTGAGATCGTCTTCGAATCAAATTCAATTATCGCCGGTAATTCCGAGATCTATGCTATAAATGCCGACGGCTCGAATCTGCGTCAGCTAACCGATCAACTGGGCAGAGATTCAAATCCCGCCTGGTCCCCGGACGGGGAGCACATTGTCTTCGAATCAAAGCGAGACGGAATATCAGAATTGTATCTCATGAATGCCGATGGCAGTGAACAAGAACGTCTAACGAATGA
>JBARZW010000425.1:0-17590 GCA_049650305.1 Promineifilaceae bacterium (SeqCode) | reverse complement strand
GAAGACGACCTTACCGCGCAGGATCACCCGGCGTACGGAGCCGTGAACCTTCAGGCCGGCAAAAGGGGTCCATCCGCAACGCGTAAACAGACCCCTGTCCGAGATTTCACGGACCTGCTGGGTATCTACCTCCACGTGCGTATTTGGCTGCTCAACGATATTGAAGATGCGCCTCGGATTGGTTGCCATCAATTCGATGAGCCGCTGCAGTGTAAGTCGCCCATCGTGGACGGCCGAGAGCATAAGGGATAAAGACGTTTCCAGACCCGGCACACCAGGTGGGGGGTTCGACCCAGCCTTTTCATCCAGCGTGTGCGGGGCATGATCGGTGGCGATACAGTCGATCGTGTCGTTGATGTGATTCCACAAGGTGGACACATCTTCCGCTGTGGCCAGCCGGGGTCGCATATCGCCCCGCGGTCCCAGTCGGACGGCATCGGCCATGGTCAAGAACAGGTGGTGGGGCGTGACCTCGCAGGTTACCGGCAAGTCCCGATCCTTAGCCCTGGCGATGAGCTCAATCTCCTCCTGCCGGCTGATATGGCAGAAATGGACGGGTCGAGCGTATGCGGTCGCCAAGCCGATCCCTACGGCGACGCTCTGTCCCTCAGCATGCATGGCGATAGGTTTTTCGGACGGCCAGAGCTGGAAACACGCTTCGAGCGTCGCCAACTCCTCCACCCGCAGGGGGCCGAATGTATCGTTGAGATATATCTTGAGGGCCACCGTTTGCGGCGCGCAAGAGGCTAGCTGTCCGATGTCGGCCGGGCTTGCTCCGGCGAAAAGGCCGACGTCACAACGGATCGTCGAAGCGGCTGTCTCGCGTGCGTCTCTGATTACTTCAGGCGTGCTCAGCGGGGGGGTGGTGTTGGGCATGGCCAGCACTGTTGTGATGCCGCCGGCGAGCGCTGCCGCCGTGCCGGTGCCGAAATCTTCCTTGTGCTCGCCGCCAGGAACACGTAAATGGGTGTGGACGTCTACCAGGCCGGGCAGTATGAGTTCAGCCATCTACATCAACCTCACTCGGCGACACCGGGATACAAAAAAGCCCGATCCATATAGGATCGGGCTGTTGATCGCAATTCCCTGAATCTGGTAGGTTTTTCTCCTGCCAGGCGAAGGCGGAAATCATCCTTTTTTCCCATCCGCTAGCGATAGTGACGCTCTATCCGCAAGTACGCACTGGAACTAAATGGTAGCACGCCTGAGTCTCAGACGCAAAAGGCGGTTTATACCGGAACATAGGATCCATATCGGACCGACCCGGCAGCGCGGAATGATGAATTCGCCTTCCTATATACAAGGGGAGGGAATCGACCACTAATTCTTGCAAGGAATTCCGATACCCGGAATCGCGACTACAAGAGTCGTGCTTCGACAACAATAAGATCGTCGCCGGGAGTGCTTTGCCCCAATCCTCCTTGAAAGTCGTTCCAACGGGGGAGGCGGGAGAAATGAAACAGGTGGGATGGACAGCTGCAATCAGACGAACCGAACCGGGGAATCGCCACACTTTCTCTAGAAAGCTGTTGGAGAACGGCCGCCCAATCGTGCTCGCGCCGGGTCGCCTGCTGAACGTACCAAATCTGGGTGAGTTTCGCATAGTGACGCAGGTAATCGATGTGCCAACGGGCCCGCCAACCAGGAGAAGTCGTCGGTTCTCCGTGACGCTTCAGCCGGCCGGCAAGGCCACCCGATCCCAAAGCGCTGCCTACATAGATGTAGAACCCGGCCGGATACGTGGATCGACCCAGTTTCCCGACCTCTATCTCAGTGGTCGTCGCCAGATGAAGGACCAGGGCATAGGTGCCAGGCCGGGAAGGGATGAGAGCGGGCGAGAGACTGATTGGTTCAGGCATGGTAGCGTCTATTATAGTGAAGAAAGATGACGGTGGACGAATGACGAAAGAACCCCCGTCAGAGGCGAATCCTCTAACGGCCGGAAACCAATTGATTTCGTGTAGCGCATGCGATTCAGTAGATATAGCGTGATAAAACTATGGGTCGATTGCTACTAAGCGGGTGGTCGATTGGGGCCCGGTTGGCTCGGCGGTTTGCTAGCTGGTGATATCCGTCTGATCGTGCCAAAATAGGGGCATGGCCTTAAGTATCGGCATCGTCGGATTACCAAACGTCGGCAAGAGCACCGTCTTCAATGCCCTGGTCAAGGAGCAACACGCGGCGGCCGAAAACTACCCGTTCTGCACCATTGAACCCAACCGGGCGGTCGTTCCAATTCCTGACGGCCGAACGGATAAGCTGGCCGAACTGGTCAAGGTATCAAAGGTCATCCAGACCACGATCGAGTTTGTCGATATCGCCGGGCTGGTTAGAGGGGCCAGTAAGGGCGAAGGATTAGGCAACCAATTCCTGGGGCACATCCGGGACACGGCAGCTATCGTGCACGTCGTTCGTTGTTTCGACGATCCAAATGTTATTCACATTAGTGAATTCCCTGAACCACGAAGTGATATCGAGATCGTTAATACTGAGCTGATCCTGGCCGATCTTCAACAACTCGAAAAAAAGATCGAGCGTCTGTCGACCCAGGTCAAGGGGGACAAGAATGCCCTGCCTCTGCTGGAGATGGCACAAACCCTTGAGGATCACTTAGAGCGGGGCGAGCCGGTCGCCACATTTCCAAAGCAGGATGACGAGGCCTATCGAAACTTAAACCACGACATGCGTTTCCTCACCGGCAAGCCGGTTATCTATGCCGCGAATGTGGATGAAGAAGGGCTGGGGGAGGAGAACGACTACGTTCGCGAGGTTCGAGCTGTTGCGGCCGAGGTCGGGGCCGAGGTCGTGAAGGTTAGCGCCCAATTGGAGGCCGACATGGTGGGGATGAGTGACGAGGAAAGGAAGGAATACCTCGAACTCGCCGGAGCGGATGAAAGCGGGTTGGAACAGACCATCCGCAAAGGGTACCGGATCCTGGATCTGATCAGTTTCTTCACTATGAATGAGGAGCAAGTCAGAGCTTGGACCGTTCGCCAAGGCAGCGTCGCTCCCCAAGCGGCCGGGGTCATCCACACAGATTTTGAACGGGGTTTCATCCGGGCTGAGGTCGTCCCCTATGATACTTTCGTCAAATATGGAAGCTGGACAGCGACAAAAGCGGCCGGCGAAATGCGCGTCGAAGGCAAGGAGTACCAGGTCCAGGACGGGGACGTTATCTTCTTCCGCTTCAACGTTTAGAGCCGGGCCAGCCAATCCAAATGACAGAGGTTTCGATCCACGTAAAACACCCTGGTAAGCTCTCAATAAGGAGTTGAAAGATGGGCTGGTTTCAAGAGGAAATATTGCTGTCGCCGAAGCAACGGGGATTTCACCTGATAACTGATGAAATCATGCGGCAGTTGCCGGAGATTGGCCGCTACGAGGTGGGTCTGGCCCACATGTTCATCAAGCACACTTCGGCCTCCCTGGCCATCAACGAGAACGCCGATCCCAGCGTGCGGCGTGACCTGGAGTCGCACTTTAGCCAAATAGCTCCGGAGAACGCCCCGCACTATACGCATGTTTTCGAGGGGGCTGACGATATGCCGGCCCACATTAAGGCCGTGTTGCTGGGCAGTTCCGTGTCAGTGCCAATATCCAAAGGGCGACTCAACCTGGGAACCTGGCAGGGCGTCTATCTGTGCGAACATCGTGACAGGGGCGGCCGGCGCCGGCTGGTGGTCACGCTAATGGGTCAAACCAAAGCTGAGTGAGGCAAGTTCCCTGGTAGTTCATGGAATAAGTGCATTGAGTGCATTGACGGGATCAGAGCAATCATTGATAAGCTCGCTATAATCCCCCTAATAAGAACTGATACGGATAGTTAGGCTATTCTCCACGATAGGAAGCACGTCATCGGGAATCGCGATAGTTCTGGAACCAGGGTCGAATAACCGCTCTCACTCACGCGATACCGTCACAATGTAGTCTGCATCCAATTTTCTTCCAGGAGGGTAAACACCATGTTGGCAAAGTTAGTCGAGACCATCCAACAGGCTTATTCAGGCCGGGTGGCCAAGGAAGACGTGGCCGCCGTCATTCGCCACCATCGCATCCAGGCCAGCCCCGGTTACCGCGCGGCGGCGCGATACGTTCTGGCGGAACTGCTGCTCGCTGGGTTGGAGGCGGAGATCGAAACGTACCCGGCCGATTTCAGGACTCAATTCTGGACGGCCGGCTCCTTCCAGGAGTGGGACGCCTCAACGGGGACGTTGCACCTGGTCCAACCAGACGATGAGGCTCAAAAGCTGTGCGACTACCGGGAGCAGAAGCTATCCCTTATCCAGCGAAGTTTATCCTTTAGCGGGGAAGTCGAGATCGTCGCCCTAGAAGACGGGTCACGGGAGGTCGATTACGAGGGACGGGACGTGAAGGGTAAGTTGGTCCTCACCAATGCCGACCTCGGCCGTGTGCGCGGACTCGCCGTTGAGAAGTTCGGAGCCGCGGGTATCCTGTTCGACGGCATGAGGGACGCGCCGCCGGTGCGTGAAACCATGGACCTGCCCGACGCCCTGCAGTACACATCCTTCTGGTGGACGGGCGGGACAGACCAGAAGAAATGTTTTGGCTTCGTTCTTACACCCCGCCAGGGTGCCCGGCTGCGGAAACTTATCAAACAACGGGAGACGAAAGGTGAGTCTCCACCGGTGGCTCGCGCCGAAGTGGACGCTCATCTCTACGATGGCGAGATGGAAGTGGTCTCCGCCGTTATCCCCGGGCAAATAGACGATCGGGTGTTGCTGGTCAGCCACCTCTGCCATCCCCAGCCTTCGGCGAATGACAACGCCTCAGGCGTCGCCGCTAACTTGGAAGCCGCCCGTACCCTGCAGAAGTTGGTAGCTGCCGGAGAGCTTCCGCGACCCCGGCGGACTATCCAATTCCTCTGGATGCCTGAGATGACCGGGTCTCACGCCTATCTCTCCAGACATGAAGGGGAAATACCGGAAATGATTGCCGGCCTCAACCTGGACATGGTTGGCGAGGATCAGAGCCAGACCGGATCTGTCCTGGTCATGGAACGGCCGCCAGATGCCTCCGCCTCATTCGTTCCCGATCTTGTCGAGCGATTGCGGTCGATGGTGTTCGATGACATCAAGGATCACACGGGTCATGGTGGCTACTCCTTTATCCGGTATGCGACGACCGGTTTTTCAGGTGGATCGGATCATTATATATTCTCCGACCCAACCGTGGGCGTGCCTATGCCCATGTTGAACCAATGGCCCGACAAGTTCTACCATACATCGGCCGACACGCTGGACAAGGTGTCTGTTGAGTCGCTTCAAAAGGCGGGTACCCTGGCCTCGGCGACCGTTTATCTGATGGCAGTCGCCGGGCGTGACGAAGCAACCTGGCTGGCTCACGAGATGGCGGCCCGTTTTCAGGCCAGATTAACCCATATGGTGCAGGATCGGATCACCGGACTGTGGAGCGGATCCGGGCAAACAAAAAGCCGGGATGGTCTGTCGTCCCTGGAACGTTCCGTTGCCTATGCGCTGGACCGGCACCAAGAAGCGCTGCGATCTCTCGGGCGGCTGTGGGACGGATCTGATTCGCTGGTGGACAGCCTTTCTAGCAGGACCAGTCAATTCGCGGCCCGGGAAGTAGAACGGGCCCGCCAAGGGATCGGCGAACTGGCGGCTGGAGAAGAGATTGAGAGTCAGAAAGAGCAAGGGGGAGCGGCTGATGAGTGGGAGCAGCGGGCGTCAAAGATAGTGCCCCGCCGCCTTTACCGGGGGCCGAGTAACTTCATGCTGTCCA
Organism: Promineifilaceae bacterium (SeqCode); assembly: GCA_049650305.1. Lineage (GTDB taxonomy): Bacteria > Chloroflexota > Anaerolineae > Promineifilales > Promineifilaceae > UBA11865. Next base: position 11,830 of record JBARZW010000425.1, on the reverse strand, counting down.
TGTCGTCCCTATCACCAGAGGATCGGGAATCCTGGTCCAAGTTGGTGCGAAGTCGCAGAATGCTGGCCTACACCGTCAGCACATTGGCGGAATATTGGACCGACGGCCGCCGCTCAGGATTGGAGATCGTTGATCTTGTGGAGCTGGAATCTGGTATTCGCGATCCCGAGCTGATCGTCACCTATTTCGAGATGCTGCACAAGCTGGGGCTGGTGGGATTTAATGGTGACGGCGATCAAGCCATGTGACAGTCACTTCCAAAGTGACTGTCACGTCCTATAAATGACCGCCGGACGTAAGATCGCTTATTCCGGTGCACCCGGTATTAAGTACTACCGCTTGCTTTCGTTTCTATATCGTAGGGTTATTGTGAAGTTGAATATCCGGGTCAAGTCTATAATTGGATGCGGATGTTAGCCTGAATCGGACTTCTATTAGCGTCTGCTGGTAGTGTCACAACGTATAAGGAGGGGGCAATGAACCACCTCAGAAAGAGCGTTTGGCCGCTTGTATTAAATGGCCTGATCTTATTGGCCCTGCTCGTAGGCGTTATTGGTTCTGTTACCTCGGTCCAGGCAAACTTCCTAGAGAAGGGGATACCAACTAGGCTTGCTACATCCACAGTTAATACGGGGTCAGAAGCCACAGACCGGTGCCTGGCTAGCGGCCGTACCTGGTGTTACTCAGACCTCTCAGGAGTCGGCATCAGCGGCAGTCGAGGCGCCTTGCCCATGATCGGCAGAAGCGACACAATAGCCCCGGCTGCGCCCACCAACCTGACCGTGCGTGGCACGACGGCCGGGGGTATCGGCATCAGTAGGATCGCCAACGGCTTGCCAGATCTCGCCGGATACGAGATCTACCGCCAACAGATGCCCCCTGAGACGGATTTCGACGTGACCAGCCCTGTTGGAATTGCTGGCGGTACCTTCAGTTACGATGGGCTGAGCAGCACCTCTATCTTCACCCCCGACATGCACCTGGTGGCCAAGGCGACCCATACAGTGACCGGATCCGGGAATTCGGATAGCGCCGGCGACGTGCAGCAAGTACCACTCCTGTGGACTATCGAGAGCTATGCACGCATGGTGAGCGTGACTATTGCAGTAACTGTTCCCGACTTTACGCCCGGCACGGTTTATATCTTCGGCAACCAGCCAGAGCTGGGCGACTGGGATCCCGGCGCCGTTCCCATGACCCAGAGTGGGCCGGTTACTTGGACCATCGCCCTGAATTTCTTAGAAAATACACCCCTGGCCTTTAACTTCGGCCGCGGCAGCGTGGAAACTGAAGAGACTGAGATCGATGGCAATACGTTCGTGCTACCCAGAGAGGTGACAGTCACTTCTGGACCGGGAGGAACCCAGAGCGAAACTTACTCGGTGGCTAACTGGCGCGATCCAATCGTCGTCGATCACTTCCCGGCCGATGGGGCCAGTAATCAACCTATCGATACGGCCATATCGGTGAGTTGGAGCCAGGCTATGGGCGTCGGCACAGATTTCCTGGTTGTTGGACCTGATGGGCCCATAAGTGGTACCTTCACTTATTATGCTAATACATACACCTACGTCTTCACGCCCAGCGCATTGCTAGCGGTCGGGGCGACGTACACGGTGACGGCCGCCGGGCAAATAGACGCAGGCGGAGACAGCCAGCAGGTGCCGGCCCAGTTTAGCTTCGACACCATGGTCCCGACCTCGGTCGAACTGGTCACTTTAGCAGAAAAAACAACCATCACCGATAGCTGGTGGTGGGTATCTTGGCCGTGGTTGATGGTTCTGATGACGGCCGTTTCCCTGGTTGGCCTGGTGTGGATAAAAAGGCGACGGCGTCAGGCTTTCGAACGCTGAAAGTGACGAATAGCCTGGGTCGAGAGATAAACGAAGACACTGTTTGCGTGCAGCCTGTATTTTGATGCTGATTGCCGGCCCCTTGCCTGGATTAGATGGAAAAATAGGTCTGGAAACTGTCTGAATTGCCTGGGTAACAGGACGATTTGTTCGTTACATCTGTGCAATAATAATGGTGTCAGATAGTCGCTGTCGCGGTGTTAATCGCCTATGCGACTACTGGGACTATTGGTGCTCTGGCCGTTTGTTTCGTGAGCTGGGGAACTGCTATGTCTTGTCTCGGATTTGGGAAATTCTGAGCAGTGCGGCAGGCGCTGACGAGCTACCGGACTTGATACACTGGAGGAGAACCCATGACTTCACGACTTCACACACGTTTCTTTCTCTTACTGCTGCTTCTGGTCACTATCCTGGTTTTGGGCTTTGCTGTTTCAAGCTCTTTCGCCAATTCCGCCAAACGCGACGATGGCCCCCAAACGGTGGTCGGCGTTGAATTACTAGGCGTGGTCACCTTTGATACTGGTTATATGTTTGAAGATACTGAAGTAGGCGGGCTGTCTGGCATCACCTTTGATTCCGCGAGAGAGGTGTATTATGCTCTCTCGGACGATCGTAGTGGCATAAACCTGGCCCGTTACTATTCGGTGGACATCGATGTATCCGACGGCACGCTTGACGATGGCGATGTCACTTTTCTCGCTGTCACGACCCTGCGGGATAAGAATGCCAAGCCCTTCGCCCCGGGTTCCGTCGACCCAGAAGCTATCGAGATGACGCGAGCGGGCCACCTGTACATTTCCTCCGAAGGAGATGCAAACAGTGACCCGGTTATCGATCCTTTCGTCAACCGGTTTAACCCGGCCGGCAAGGAAAACAGGGCTCTTCCTGTTCCGGATAAGTTCTTGCCCGATGGAGAGGAGACTGTCGGCATCCGCGACAACCTGGCTTTTGAGAGCCTGACCTCCGCGCCAGATATGTGGTATCTCTATACGGCGACCGAAAACGCGCTGGTGCAAGACGGACCGGCCTCGTCGGCAGCCGATAGCAGCCCATCTCGCCTCCTCGAGTATAGCTTGAAGAGACACAGGCCGGGAAGAGAATTCGTCTATATCGTCGATTCCATCCCCGTTCCACCAGTTCCGCCTGACGCCTTTGCCGACAATGGCCTGGTCGATCTGCAGGCCATCGACAACAGCGGCACGTTCCTGGCCATGGAGCGTTCGTTCGCTGTGGGCATTGGTAACACGGTCAAGATCTTCGAGACCTCGATTGATGGGGCCACGGATGTATCGGATATATTCGCCCTCGATCCCGATGGCGGCCCGCCTGTGGTGTATGATCCAATGACCAAGACACTGGTCGTGGACATCGCCAGTCTGGGCCTGTCTCCCGACAATCTCGAAGCGATGGCCTTCGGTCCCATGCTGCCCGACGGCAGGATGCTGCTCATTCTCGCGAGTGACAACAACTTCAATCCAGGCCAGATAACCCAGTTTATCGCCCTGGCCGTGGAGCTTGGGCCCGCATAGGCCAAGTCTGCCAAGTTGGTCTACGACAGACAAAAGAATACGGACGACTGAAAAAGAACCGGCCGGGTTCTTCTAATGCAGAGGAGCCCGGCCTTTGCGATCTGTTTATAGCCCTTTTCTCAGCTCTCCGAAGAAAGGAGTCTCTTTTTTCTCCACCGATATAGCAGCGTAGAGGTACATGGCCGCAGACCACGTTTGCCAATCCTGGCCCATCGCCTTTCCATCTTGAGCGCGCAACCATTCGTTAAATCCGAAATCCAAGCCCGCCTTGTTACTCCGGCGGACCAGGTCGGTCAGCGAGGCCAGGTGCTTCTCCGCCAGCTTATACTCCCCGGCGACGATGAGAGCTGCGATGTAGAAACCACAGATGAAAGGCCAGACGCCCCCATTGTGGTACTCGCCGGGAGGATTAAATTCCGCATATCGTGGATGCCAATCATTATCTCCCGGGTGGATGAAGGGAAACAGGTTTGGAGGCAGAGGGACGGCCAACTCTTTGTTGTCCCTCAACCCGGTACATTGTGCTTCAACCCAAGCTATCATCGCCTTCGACCGGGATGGCGAGGTCAAACCCGAGAGAATCGCCAGGCTGTTTCCGAGCAAATCAAAGCGACTGTTTTGGTGGATCTTATAGGCCCAGAGAGCATAATAAGGCTTCCCCGGAATCGAAAACCCGATTCCCTGTAGATCGGTTTCATCTTTCTCTAGAATGGGTCCCCGGTTCAGAATATCACTCAACCCGGAAGCCTCCGCGTCCATTCCATACAGGCGTAGATAGATATAGACTAGGGTATTGACGTATAGGCCGTAGCCGTAAACCCATTGCTCGTCGCGCCAATCGCTTGTCGGCTGCTGGGCTACGATCAGGGCATCGCCAGGGCTTTGGTAGCTCATCCACAGAAGGGCTTTATGTACCTCGCCCTCTAAAAATGCTAGCTCCCCTGTTACCCTTCGATAAAGAGCGACACCGATAAGAAAAAGGGGCGTCGTGTCGCTCGAACCACGGTCTTGCCTGCTGTGAACCAGTGAGGGAATATGTCCCCGTTCAGTTTGATTGGCGGCTAAAGTTTCAAGGACATGTCGTTGCCGGTCTATCAGTTCTTCATCACCGCTCAGTAGAATTCCAAGCGAGGCGATCATCAAATCACGGGTGTATGGTTCAGGATAACCCCACGCGGCCGTTCGTGGCAACCCGTGAAAAGGCCCTTTTGCGTTATTTCGCAAGACCTCCAAGGCTGCCTTTTTTGCCTGTTCGATGGACGAATTGTTCTCGACCATGGATAACGAAGATGGATCGCCGGATACGCGCTGTTTCCTCAAAGTATAGCTCACGATGGAGGAGGGGGACGAATGACCTCGCGTACCGGTCGCTCCGCGTCCATAACCAAAGACAGACGCTTGGTGGCTGACACGCCCCTTTGTCATTTCGAGCGTGCCTTCAACCCTGAGCAGGCCGAAGGGGAGAAATCCCTAAAGCCCGTAGATGCCGACAGTATCTCATTGGGATGAGACGCACAGGATCCTTCATGCAGCTCATGATGGAATGGAAGGGTACAGGTGGAAAGGGCGTTCGCTTCGAGGCTGTTGAAAGGGATCCTTCGCATAGCTCAGGATGACATGCACTGGGCTCAGGTTGCCGTAGGAAGGCTTTGAGAGGATCGGCCGGTGAATTTCATGCCATCTGGTCAGATCGGGCTATACTATATTTTGAGCCAGGGTTGAGTTTTCACGCCGACCTTAAGCATCGAGCTGAACAAATGACACTTACATCTAACATCTGAAACTGTCGCGATTTACCAGATCATAATAGAAGATGATAGGGACTACCTTACAAGAGCGTTATCGTCTGGATGCAGAACTGGGCCGGGGTGGCATGGGGGTGGTCAATCGCGCCCACAACACCTTCTTAGATCGGGATGTAGCTGTTAAGCTAGTCGCGGCCGTCGGTTTGGGTAGTGAGGGCCGGTCCCGGCTGCTGCCTGTGTCTCATGCAGCAGCCAGCTTAAACCAGGCCCACATCGTCGCCGCACACGATGCCGGGCTTGCCGGCGAGGGCGCCGAAAGCCGGGCATCGGCCTTCATCGTCATGGAGCTGACTGACGGCCAACCGCCGTCCGGCTACCGGGTGGGCGGACTGGATGAAGCATTGACCATCGGCCGCCAGATTGCCGCCGCTCTAAAGGCTGCCCATGGACGGAGTATCATCCACCAAGATTCAAGCTAGAGAACGTTCTCGTTTCGTTCTTAGTGATGACGAATCAGTTGTCGTGAAGACGCGGGTCAAGGACGACATCTCGTTTGATCGCGTTAGGACTTGTATCGTCGAAAGAGAGTGACTACCTACCGGATGTCCGAATGTTGATTGGAATGAACCCTATTTGAGGCTTCTGTTAGTTGTTCCTCCACAAATAATCAAAAACGCTGTTGGAATTGATGCCCGGCCAGCGGTATCTGTTCCGCTGGGTGTCCTCTACATGTCTGCCTATCTGAGGGAGAAAAACTGGAACGGTGAGATAAAAGTTTACGATGCCCGGCTCAGCGCCAATCTTACAAGATATCCAGACGGTAGTACGATATTTGGGGATACATGGGAGACCGTTGCTCGTTCGATTTGCGATTTTGAACCTCATGTCATTGGCATATCAAACATGTTCTCACGGCAAATTGATGCTGCCATCTATCTTTCCCAATGCTGCAAAAAAGCCTGCCCAGATGCAATAACAGTCCTGGGTGGCCCACATGCCTCTTCATTTCCTCTGGATATGGTCAAACAGCCGACAATCGATTATGTCGTAATGGGTGAAGGCGAGGAACGCCTCTTCCAGTTGCTACAGGCCTTGGAAAAAGGGGAATCTGTTTTAATCCAAGGTGTCTTAGGAAATGAAGATGACGTAGACCTATTGCATCCAAATAAGAAAGCCCCGATTGGATTTATAAATGACTTGGATTCACTTCCTATTCCTGCCTATGATCTGGTCGATGTAGATAGGTATTTTTATCTCCAATCTCGTGGTTATTCGCGAAGTATAAGAGAAAGCGGAAAGCGTGCCATGACGATCTTGACTAGCCGTGGATGTCCCCATCAATGCATCTTCTGTTCCGTTCAGTCAACCATGGGCTATCGATTCAGATTTCATTCTCCAGAATATGTAAAAGCACACATTGACTATCTGATACATAACCACGCCATCGACTACATTAATTTTGAAGACGACAACCTCACCCATGACACGGTACGATACGACGAAATATTAGATATCTTGGTTGGGCAATCACCGAAAATACCTTGGGGAACACCCAACGGGGTCCGTGCAGATTCTTGGAGCCCTGAGCGAATTTGGAAAACGAAGGAATCTGGTTGTCAATACTTATGTATTGCTATCGAATCCTCTTCCCAACGTGTCATAGATGAGGTCATAAAAAAGAAGCTAGATCTTAGCCAGGCAGAATTTGTGATGAGGGAGTGTAAAAAAGTTGGCCTGCCATTGATGGCCTACTATGTGCTCGGATTGCCTGGCGAAACAGCTGATGAGATACGAGCCAATGTCAAATTTGCCATCGATAAGTATGACAGATACGATGTTTATCCGAGTTTTTCAATCGCAAATCCCCTTCCAGGCACGGAGCTCCATGATATTGTTGTGGAGAATAATCTATTTTTTGGTGTGTCAGTCAACGATCCCCCGCAACCGAATTCGATTAAAACGGATGAGTTTGATCCCGACTTCATCCAGATGATGGATGACCAGGCATTTAGGAAAAAGACATGGGTTACCTTAAAAAAGATGATTTCCAATCCACAAACGTTCCTTTACTATATAGAGATGAGCATGAAGCATCCCTGGTTTTTCAAGAGAGCATTGCGATCAGTCATCCGGTCATTCCTGAAAACGAGATAATCTCGCCAGTTTTCAATTCAAAATCTCAATTCACAACTCGAGTTTAGATAAACAGTAACTACTGGAACTGACTATCAGTTCCAAAACGAATCGCGACAATCGATTTTTCGACAGGCGCTTAACGAAATCCAGTGCGTTTACGACCACGTCGCGGCGTTTTGTATCACTAGGCGAGCTTCTCCTGCACCCTTTAGGCCAGCCAGGTGATTAATCGCGCAGTTGAACCGAATAAACCTGTGACCAATCTTCGATGGGCGGTTGACCAGGCCTATGCCAGCCGAAATGGCAGGTCATTCAATGGACGGGGAAAGGGATCCTTTGCAGGGATCAAGATGGCATGGCAAGACTCTGAAGGGATCAGCCAGTGAATTCCATGCCCTCTGGTCAGATAAGGTTATGCTATAATTCGAGCCAGGGTTATGATACTTCATCAACCTCATGCATCGAACTAAGCAAACGACATCTGCTTTCAACATCTGGAACAATCATGAATTGTCAGATCATAATAGAAGATGATTGGGACTACCTTACAAGAGCGTTATCGTCTTGATGCTGAGCTGGGCCGGGGTGGCATGGGGGTTGTCTATCGCGCCCACGACACCCTCTTAGATCGGGACGTGGCTGTTAAGCTGGTCGCGGCCGTCGGTTTGGGTAGTGAGGGCCGGTCCCGGCTGCTGCATGAGGCGCAGGCGGCCGCCAGCTTAAATCACCCCCACATCGTCGCCGTACATGATGCCGGGCTTGCCGGTGAGGGCGCCGAAAGCCGGGCGGCGGCCTTCATCGTCATGGAACTGATAGACGGCCAACCGCTGTCCAGCTACCGGGTGAGTGGACTGGATGAAGCATTAAGCATCGGTCGCCAGATCGCCACCGCTCTTGAGGCCGCCCATGGTCAGGGGATCATCCACCGGGATCTGAAGCCGGGGAACGTTCTCGTATCAACCCGGTCAGAGACTACCGGTGAGCCGGTCACCGTCCAAGTCAAACTGATGGATTTCGGCCTGGCCCGTATTACCGGCCGTACGCACCTCACCCATGAGGGAGCCGTGATGGGAACGCTGGCCTATCTGGCCCCGGAGATCATCCAGGGCCAGCCGGCCACGGCGAAATCGGATCTCTACTCCTTCGGTATCCTGCTCTACGAGCTAATAACCGGCCGGCTGCCTTTTGAAGGCACGACTGCCATTGCCATTCTCTCCCAGCATCTGAACGCGACCGTCGCCCCGCCCAGCGTCCACAGCGATGGCATCCCGGCCGATCTGGATGCTTTGATTATCGAATTGTTGCATAAAGAGCCGTCCAGGCGCCCGGCGTCGGCCGTTGCGGTGGCCCAAGCATTAGGCGCCCTGCAACGGGGCCAACCGGTAATCGGCATCGCCGCTGTGGATCCCCTGGACAGGCTGGTACGCGGCCGGTTGGTCGGCCGGGACAAGGAGTTGGCCGAAGCCCAAGAGTTGTGGCAACTGGCCCTCTCTTCCCACGGACAGACGCTGCTCATCAGCGGCGAGCCGGGGATCGGCAAGACGAGGCTGGTACGGGAGCTCACGACATTAGTTGAAATAACCGGCGGACAAAGCTTGATCGGCGCTTGCTATCCGGAGACAGGAGCGCCGTACGCGCCTTTCGCCCAGATCGTTCAGCGGGCTCTGCACAGTGGTAATGGAAATTTAGCCCTGCCCGAATTCGTCCTGGCCGAAATGCTCAGCCTGGCCCCGGAATTACAGATCGATTTCCCCGATGTGCCGCCCAATCCGCCGCTGGATCCCCAGGCCGGGCAAAGACGTCTCTTTGATAGCCTCATCATATTCAGCCAGATACTCAGCCAGCAACGGCCTCTGTTACTGGTATTGGAGGACGCTCACTGGGCCGACGATGGCACGTTAGCATTATTACGCCGCCTGGCTCGTCGTGGGCGACGGCAACCGATGATGCTCGTGGCCACCTACCGCGAAGTAGAGCTGGACCGTAACCTGCCGTTTAATCAAGCCCTGATGGAGTTGCAGCGCGAACAATTAGCCGGCCGCATCAAGCTGACCCGCCTGGATCGCCAGGCTACCGAGCATCTACTAGCCCAACTATTTTCCGAGGAGATAACACCGGAGTTTCTGGATGCCATATATCGCGAGACCGAGGGCAACCCCTTCTTCATTGAAGAAGTGTGCAAAGCCCTGGTCGAGAGCGGGGAGTTATATTTTGAGGATGGCGTCTGGCACCGTCCGGACATGGACAAGCTGGCCATTCCCCAGAGCGTCCGTGTCGCCATTCAATCGCGTATCGCCGTCCTGGACGAAGCGCTGCAGGACGTGCTACGCCTGGCGGCGATCCTGGGCCGGGAGTTTGATTATGAAACGCTGGACGAAGCTGGCAACTGGGATGAGGAAGCCCTCGTCGACGCCCTGGAACAGGCGGAGCGAGCCCAACTCATTGAGGAAGTCAGCAGCAAGCGAGGGGCCACCTACGCTTTCGTACACGCTCTTATTCCCACGACCCTGGTCGAGAGCCTGAGCGGCCTGCGACAGCGCCGCCTGCACCGCCAGGTGGCCCAGGTCATTGAGGAGTTACGTCCTGACGATTGGGAAGCGCTAGCCCATCATTACCGCCTTGCCGAAGATCGGGAGAAGGCTCTTCTCTACTTGAAAGGATCGGCGGACAGGGCTCAGGCGCGGTTTGCCCATGAGGATGCGGTTCGTTTCTGCACTCAAGCCCTCGATTTCGCCAGCACAGATGAGGAACGGTTTGATTTGTTGAAGAAGAGAGCGGCCGTCTACCATCTGTCGGCCGACCGCGATGCTGAATGGGTCGACGTGCAGGAGATGCTGGTATTGGCGACCGTGATGGGGGACAAGAACCGGCGCATAGACGCGCTGCTGGCCCAGGCTGAATATCACCTGGACACGGAACATGTACGCACCAACGAGCCAGCCCAACAAGCAGCACAATTGTCTCGCGATCTGGATGACCCGATCCGCGAAGCGCGGGCGTTATCCTTGTCAGGAAGAGCTAACCGGTTCGTTGGCAACGATCAGCAGAGCCGGAGGGAGTTGGAGACGGCCGCCGAACGGTTTCAGGCGGCCGGGTTGGCCGGAGAGGCGGCTGCATCGCTCCATTCACTTTCCCTGACTCTAGGCAATCTCGGCCAAAATGAGGCGGCGCTGGAGGCGGGTTTGAGGGCCTTGGCCATCAGCCGCGAGGCAGGGGACAAGCTGCAAGAGGCAACCAGCTTGCGCCGGGTGGCCATCGCCTATGAGAACCAACGCCGCTATGAGAAAGCCTTGCCCTTTGCCCAGGATGCGCTGGACCTGCACCTCCAACTAGGCGATCGTGCGGAAGAGGTAAACACTCTGAACGTGCTAGGCATTCTCTATAGCCGCCTGGGCGATTCTGAACGGGCCAACACTTATTATCAAGAATCCCTAGATCTAGCCGAAGAGATTGAATCCAACCTTGGTATTGAGTATGCCATATTCAACAAAGGCTATTACACGGCGATGGACAATCAGTACGAACGGGCTTTGATCTTTATGGAGGTACAGGTCAATAAGTATGCAGAGCATCCAGATAAGTGGCTTGCCGGCACGCTTATCGGCACTCTTGCCTATTTCTACTATGATATAGGTCAGCAAAAGAAAGCCGTCCAGACACTAGAACGGGCAGCCATCATGTTGGAAGGGATCTGGAGAGCCAATGGACTGGCAGGTATGTTGGCATACGCGGCTTTAAACCACGCCGAACTAGGCGAATGGGACCAGGCCCGGCGAGTTGCACAGGAGGCTGCAAAGCAAGCAGCCCAGGCAAGTGAGGGGGACACCCTCGAGTTCTACTGTAATTGGTTGGCCCGGCTGCATTGGTTAGCGGGCGAGGAGTTGGAAGTGGGATTGGCGGCGGCCGACCAGGCTGTGGCTTTTAGCCGGAAGTTTGCGTACGATTTCGTCGAGATCCTGTCACTTAACAACAAGGCCCGGCTGCACCTGGCGCTCAACCAGCCGGAAGCCGCCCTGGCGACAGTTCAAGAGCTCGTACCTCTGTTAGAGCTCAAGGACGCCAACTTCAGGCGGCAAGAGCTGTTCTTTACGATTTATCTTGTCATGAAGGCAGTGGGTAGGGAGCAGGAGGCCAATGAAGCCCTCAAGAAGGCTTTCGACTATGTCCAGCTAATTGCCGGTAGAACCCAGGACGATCACCTTCGCCAATGCTGGCTCGAGCGAGTGCCCGATAATCCTCTAATAGTGGCCGAAATGGAGAAAATGGGGCTTGCTGGTTAACCTTACGGTAACTTACTCCCACCTGATAGGTCCGCTCAATCAAGACGGTTAGCATATAGAAAAAGGTTCAGGTAGAAAGATCTTGGTAATTGACAGGGCGGGGTAGCCGGTCACTTTGCCATCGCCTGAATCACTGCCTACTCGCAGAAGAAGAAATCACAGTTACCGGTCCTCTAGAACCAAAGTTTTCCAAAGTTTTCTATCGCGGAGTGAAGATGCAAAGAAAAGAGATAGTTGAAGTCTGCGACCGTGAAGTATTACCGACGGCACCCCGGCTGTTTGGCACA
>JBARZW010000424.1:0-5951 GCA_049650305.1 Promineifilaceae bacterium (SeqCode) | reverse complement strand
GACGTAGTGGCCGAGAATCTCGGTAATTTCAGGGAGAAAATGCGTGGCTCGTGTCATCGATTATTCTCACAAGGACGAAGGTTAAGATAGATTACCGTTTGTCGTCAAGCTTAGGATACCCCAACCGAGAGTAACTGCCTATCAGACTGCTCTTTGCGGTTCCTCTGGTGCCCAGGTTCACCAATCCGGTTATGTCCCGGGTATACCATCCGATGTTCAAGTTTACGGTTAGTTTCCCATGCTTACCCTTACTGCTGTAGTGGTCAACGAGACTGTCGTAACGGTTTTGCCAGTCGGGATCGTCTTCGATGGCAAGGCATACTTGGTCGATGATGTCTTCCGGGTATGGGTATGAACGCATACTGGCGAGGACATCACTGACTAGATCTATAACTGGCTGAATGTCCAGGCTATCGCCATCAGGTATCGGCTTCCTGGCTACAGGCGGCGGAGCGCTCTCATCCTGATACCGTTGCCAGATTCTGGCTTGGATGGCGACGGTGACTAATTGTTGTTTCCCGTCGTCATAGCGGACGAGCATCTGGTTGCCATCGATTCCAAGGACTTCGTACTCGCCGTGTTCGTTTCGATATCGCTCTTCAACCTCGAATGGATGCTTCATGTTAGTTGCTCCTAGGTTCTGGCTACTTCTTCAACTGAAGGGGGCGATGGAGGTACGTATATCGCTTACGGTCTCGGCTCCTGCTTTGAAAAATCATTTCTTCTAATGTCCGACTAGCTTGAATCTCATCATAAACAACGTTACGAAGCCTTACTATCTCCTGCTCTGTGGGTTCGTAGTCCACGAATGACAGCATGAAGTCGAAATGGGCACCGTGGCGAAATAGACGTCCAGGAAGTGCATCATCCCCCCTGTTTCCAAGAATAATCCCATATCGAAGATAGGGGTGAACCGACTTGTGGGTGGAAGCCTTTTGGCTGTAAGTGATAGCGCTATGGGTGGTTACGCTTCTGATCTTAGCTTCGATAATCAACCGAGGAAGCCAACTACCGTCGGTGGACTCTTCGGTGATAAGGATGTCGGTTTGGTAGCTCATCGTATAGTGATCGAAGGCGTCATCGCCCTGATAGCGGGTCACCTCCTTGGCATAAGGTAGCCTATGGCCTTGGAATATTCTGAGTCTTGATACGTCGCCGATCAGTTGGGGACGAAGTCGTTCTATTATTAGTGATACCCACTCGTTTTCGTTCATGGCTTCCTCGATATTCCGCAAAATTATTCTTTAGCGTAACATCTCCATAATGTTCTTCTTCGCTACAGGAATATGCTCCTCTCGGTGTAGCCTGGGCCACGGATTACGATCACTGGCCTTCCGCATCGTGATGCCAGGATGGGCCAGGTGGATCACTGGGTACTCCCTTCCTCCAATACTCATCGGCTTCGCGTCTCCGCCCAACAGCGTATTCCGTTTCTTCTGTCCCCTGACGCCCTGGAGGATACCAGCCACCTCGGCTCCCAGGGTAAGGATGACCTTAGGCTGGGCTACTCTAAGCTCTTCTGCCAGCCAATCCAATCCCGCATTAACGTATTGCTCGAAGCTATTCCGTGATAAACTCCGCCTAAGAGCAACTCCACCTTCATTAATGACAGACACCTTGGATGACAGTCAGATCGTCTCAATGGACGTCAAGATAGGGAAGTGGTCGCTGAATCCGTTGTTGTGGGTTGCTACACCATTTTCCAAGTCGTAGTTGAAGGCTTTGGGACGGCGGGTCTGTGCCGATGTAATCATCAGGTCTGAATCGAAGACATCAGCCCAAACCGTGTCCAACATTGTGATTATCGGTGGATCACCCTGTTGGGCCGATGGGTCAAGTCGAATGCGTCGCTTCATCTTCAGGTCAGACAGACCGTAGTAGAAACCCCGTGAAACGATGAATTGATCCAGCATGTTCTTTGTGGGGATGCTGCTACCAAAGTAATATGATCCTCGGTCAGGCATCGCCAAAACTGGCCACATGCAGTTAAACAGCGGAGCCTGAAGCTTGGCGTACGAAACGATTCCTGGTAGATGATTGTTTCCTCCTGACGACTTCACGGGCTCTTCAAGTTTGTCGAAACCACTCGACGCTTTCAGTTCCTCTAATACACTGCGATTAAACGGCTCATCATTGAAGTCACCCATGGCGAGGATGTTTCGATTCCACCTTTCCTGAACGGACTGCATAGAAACTTCATTGTCGGGCAGATTCAGGAGATTTTGACGAGGGAACTTCAGTCGCTGATCGATAAGTTTGCCTAGATGATTCGCGGCTGCGATCCGCAGGGGCTCCGTCTCGTATCGACCGCGGCTGCGAGAGGGCCAATGATTGACGTAGACTATCAACTCGGAATTGTTGTCCAGTACACGTAGCGAAGCTTCAAAAATGTCTCTAGTAGGATAGCGATTGTGGACGACGTGACCCATCGGTGCGGGTGGTTCTGGCGCTGCAAAAGCCAAGGGTGCAAAGACCTGGTCACTATAGACGAGTGCGCAGTCGATACCGCGGACGTCGGGACCATCGTCGAATTGCATCACGACAAGGTCGTTGCGGACGCTAACAGCATCAACGAGCTGCTGAAGAGTCGCCTCGTTCTCGACCTCACAAATTCCTAAAAGGTCTGGACCCGCACCGTTGAACATGGCGTCTATCACCGACGCCAGATTGTTTACTTTGTCCGCCTGAGTTGCCGCAGTCCAACCTTTTTCGGGTGTGAAGTCGAAATCGTCCGAGATAGGGTCCTGGACGGTATCGAAGAGGTTACCGAGATTCCAGAAAGCAACGTTTATATCCATCATATTCCTCCACTCGCCTAAGAAGCTGCCCAAGTGCTGATTCGTGGTTTGGTATCAAACAAGCCTTTTGCAATCAAGGCTAATCGGATTCATGGCAGGGACTCCTGAAAAAAATACCCCATTTAGTACTACTTTGGTCAGTATACCATGATCTGTATGCCATTGATTGGCGACTTTGTGCGGTGGAGTGCGGTAGCAGCGAAACTAAACCAAGGTCAGGGACGGGAGTGTATCTCTTAACCTGGCTCCCGTTAACTGGCTACCAGTGACACCCCCGTTGTCCAGCCGCCCCGGCCATGGTGGTTTCCGTCGAAACTGACTCCACGACGGGAGTCGGTTCCGGTGTGGCGTCCTGTGCACAGGCGGCCAGGAGCAATAGCGTACTAACGGTCCTGAATTCAACTACCAAGTGCAACAACAGGTAAATGATTGAAAAATATCTGATTCGGTGTTTTGAATCCAAGGCATTTTCTTGGCCGGTTGTTAAGTCTCTCCATAACGAATTCTATTTCAGTTTCAGTAATGGTTGCGAAATTATGCTTCTTAGGAAAATACTGGCGAACGAGACCGTTCAAGTTTTCGTTAGTAGCTCGCGCCCAGGATGAATAGGGATGAGCAAAATAGACATTTGCACGAAGGTCACGAGCAATCCGTTCATGATCCGCGAACTCTTTGCCGTTGTCCGCTGTTATTGTATGGATTTGGACCGACACCTTCTTCAGGAGCTCGATCACAGCGTCTGCCACGGCTTGAGAGGTTTTGCGCTCGACCTTCCTCAGGAGGGCCAGGCGGGCCTTCCGCTCGGTCAAGGAAACAATTGCATGACGATGTCCTTTTCCGATTATGGTATCTACTTCCCAATCACCTAAGCGCTGGCGTGTATCCACGATAACAGGCCGCTCGTCGATGCTTACCCTGTTTTTGAGCCTTCCGCGACGATCGTAGCTCCCATAGCGCTTCCTGCGCTTTTTCTGGCATCGTAGATGGCGATGGAGTTCTCCTCCAGCTTGTTTATCCATAAGAATGTGCTGATAGATCCATTCGTGGCTGATTTGAAGACTATAGTTCTCTTTGAGCCATCCCGATACCTGTTCCGGGCTCCAGTCCTTGAGGAGCAACGTTTCGATCAAGGTCCAGGTGGAGGCTTTGATGCGGCACTTAGTTTTCTTGCGTCTGTTCAGACTAAATTGATGTGCCTGTTTGGGTCGATATCCTTTCATTCCACGATTACGTCTCATTTCTCTGCTGATCGTGGATTTGTGAACATTGAGCAGATGTGCGATTTCCGATTGGTTGTGTCCTGCTTTCATAAGCGGATAAATCTGGTATCTTTGTTCTTGGGTAAGCTGTGTGTAGGTTCTCATCGGTGCTCCTTTGACTTGGTTGGTTTAAGAAGCTCAGATGCTACCGCAGCTTACCTCTTATCCCAACCTTCAAAGTTGCACTTGTAAGTTGAATCTACGGGTGAAAACAGCGAAGAGCCGACACGTTATTGTACGGCTATTAACCATCTTCGAACCTTCCCGCTGGCCTCGCAGTATTTGGTTGCCATTCCGGCTTCCATAATCCCTGTCCCTGGGAGTTCTCATCGATATGGTGTTCGGCGCATGTCGCCAGATCGTAATGTCCACGTTATGAGATCTGCTAGTTGTTTGGCCTAGTTAGCCAGCCCATCAAACTGACCAGTCACAAGAAAGCCATCTCGCTCCAGACGCATCCAGAATTTATCCAATACATCGAACCACCCTGCTGCTGGTGAACACGCTTCTACCTCATCGAAGTATTTGTTCTTTGCTGAAAACAGATCGTCTCGGAAATCCCCCGCATTTAGTATTAGTCTTCCAGATTCGTGTTTATTTAGGTGCAATTCAGGATGGTTATGCGTCAGCATGAAAGCGCTATTCTTAATTGTAAAACTGTGCACCAAACCGTTGCGAAGGTAGGCGTATATACTGTCAGAATTGTATCGGCCCTTAGGGAAGTAATTCTCAACGAAGCCTGTATACACCTGTTTCGTTCTACCCTTTGTTGATTCACCCCACCAAAAACCAGCCAGGTAGTCGATAACCAACGCCATTAGGATAAATGACCAAAGGGCGTCACGGGTGGTCACCATCTTAGAAATTGGATCACAGATCATTTTGTCGAAATGGGGTCTGAATGACTCCCGAAAGTTATCCCGCTTGGCTTGGCGATCTTCTGTTCGATCTATCACCATCAGCTTACGCTCCTAGGTACGGGTCTAGTAACCAACATATCTATCAGATGGAGCTTGTCCAACATTGAGTATATCAAAAACGAGAGAGAAGTTGTGTAACTTATAAAACGACATACGTGTTGTATTCTGGACGGCTGAATAACGCCTTCTCGGTTTCTGCACAGTCGCAAGCCCCCATGCAAATATGATCGATACAGTGATCGGATGCCTGGACCCAGCGTGAGTTGAGGTGGGGATATGCTTCCTCAAATAATTTCACAATCTCCCCGTTTCCAAACGTCCTTCCCCGATACCTTGACATCACCTCGGCCAACTCATCGTGGTATTTAGCGTAAGTCATGGTTCACCTTTCCTGGTTTAATAAGGAAGGTACTCTAACAGAGCGTCTGTTAGGACGTCAACAACCGAGTTTCAGCTTCTCATCTACCAACTACTACCGATACCCCAGACGTGAGTCGCTCTTAATCAGACTGCTTCTGGCCGTCTTCCCCTCCCCAATATTTATCATGCCAGTCAGATCCTTCGTAAACCAACCGATACTGGAATTCACGGTCAACAGCCCATTCTTGCCCTTGCTACCGAAATACTTAACGAGGTTTTGGTACTCGCTCAACCAATCCGGATCGTTCTCGATCTCCTGGCAAACACGGTCAGTGATGTCCTCCGGGTGCGGTGCTGAGAATCTCGAATCCAGGACCGCCTGGACCAAATCGCACACGGGCTGCGTATCCAGGCTATCGGTGTCCGATATCGGTTTCCCGTCACCCAGGCTACCAGTCCTACCCACGTCGTCCAGCCGCCCCAGGGTGTCGGGAGCCACTCAACAGGTAAGGACAGATATTATTAGGTTGAGGTTCTAACTCAATCCCTTTATGTTGGGCGAAAACAGCATCCACGTGCGGATTGGTACGCCGCCACTGGTATCAGATATGGCG
>JBARZW010000423.1:0-2328 GCA_049650305.1 Promineifilaceae bacterium (SeqCode) | reverse complement strand
GCTGTGGGACCAGTCCGGTTTCCAGCGCAATTTGATGCGGTGCCGTTGAAGGTATGGTGTCCGCCGTACTGGTGGCCCATTTCATGGGCGACGTAATCGACGTAGAAGGGATCGCCAATCGGCGAAGATTGACCGGTGACACCAAGCGCCTTTTGCCCTGTATTGCAGACCGCCCTGAGGCTAGCAATACCTCCGCCACCGGTGCTAAAGACGTGGCCAATATCGTAATTCGCGTTGCCGATCACGGCGTCGATGGTTGCCTGGTTTTGTCCGAGCATCGCGAAGCCATCGTTATTGGTATATGGATCAGTTGCCGGGTTCAGATAGAACAGATCATCAGTATTGGCAATAAGCTCCAATCTGACCGCGACCTCACGTTCGTAAATACCGGTAACACGATTGATCGCCGTTACGACTTCAGCCATCACGCTGGGCACCGTACCGCCATGAAACTGGGAGTATTCCCCCGTCGTTGCTTGGGCCAGGCGATGCGTTCGGAGGTTTTCGCCAGAAATGAATTCCGCCGGCGGTTCTAGAGGTCCAGGGTCGCCAAGCGGTCCGAGCTCTTCATAAACAAGATCCTCTGGCGCAGAATAGTCCTGCTTGAAGTAGCTAATGTAGAAGCTCGCGTCACCCACACTGTATGGATCAATATAGAAGGTACCTGAGGTTGAAAAGATCATGGCGTGGAATCCAGCAGGCGTCAGATCAAGGCGACCTGACGCATGGGGATCATCGACGCCGATTGCGGAGTAAGTCTTGATTTCAGGGAATTTCGTTGCCAGCCCTTGGGCCATAACGGGCGACTCGAATATCCGAAAGCGCTCGTTGACGCCGTCCGGCAAGGGAATGACCATCACGGTATCTGAAACGTACGCTGCGTCAGTAAATTCCATTGGAGCCCGATCGAGGCGGTTAACCAACGCATCGTAGTCGATCCTCAAGGTACGATACAGGTCCGGGATTACTCTCCGGATACCTTGCGACTCGATGGATTTTTCGTCGACGTCGTACCATACGCGCTCAGCCATTTGTTCGCCGTCCGTTGCCGCCGAAGCAGGTTGAATCCATTCAGCAATGAGCAACAGTGAGATTAGTAGGAATAAGGTCAACACCTGTACTCTTGTGACAAGCGTGACCTTCTTTTTCATGGGCATGAGTTTTCCTTCTCCTCTGGCTATGATCCGAATAGTGGTGGCACTTGATAGTCGCCTTATCCGGACGCGGATAACTATAGACGTCGCAATATTTCCTAATATTTAATTTCACATTGTTTCACGTGTCAATTTCACCTAACGTTGGTCCGAATGTCATCTCTTTGGGATTAGAGCTGTCGGGGAGAGGTCGCCTAACGAGCGGGGAGGAGAGGTTACGAAAAGGCGGCTTCGAGAATGGGGATTGGTTCTAAAGTGTTGTCCTTGTCCTTGTTGCGGCGAGCTTATCCGGTCCTGATCAATAGATAGAATGCACACTCTTTCCGGCTGGCCAATATTCTGATTTATTCGACAGAGAGAGCGGGTAGAAACGTGTCGTAGCCTAAGGTCCTGACGCAACTAATTTGAGGGTCGCTACTGTCGACCAGGATAGCGCCTGATTCATCCCTGAGGCTTATCGTAGCCAGGCCGCTTCCAGCGTTTATCTCCACAAGACCGTAGGAATAGGCATCCAGTTCGCGACAATCCATTCCGATGAAGTCGAACAGATCGTTGACTGCCTCCAGTGCCCCGTTGATGGGAAGGCTGAGAATCGCATCCTCCAAGGTTGAGGTAGCTATCGGTCCAGTGACGAACTCCTCTGCGACTGGCTGCGGATCGCTGAAGAAATCGACGTATACTTGATTTGCGAGATTCGCATGGGTATCGGCCGTTACGAAAATAACGTTTTCGATATGGTTATCTCGGATGAAATTGATGATCTCCGTGCGCTCGACGGCATACCCTTCCCAACGATCGTATGGCAAAAGGAAGAATTGCTGGATGGGAAGTTCATTGACCACGATCTTCCAGCGAGCAGTGGAATTTACTAAAGCATCCATGAACAGTTGCTTCTGGACAGGACCGAGAAAGGTCCGTGACGGATCGTTTACTGCATCGAGACAACCGGTTGGTGGATTTGCAGGCAACCCCAGGTCCCCGAATTCCTGGCGTATCTCAGGGGGAAGCGTTGGCACCGGATCGGGAATTCCGGGGAAAATCTGGCAAGTGGACTCAACATCTTCGCTGCGACATGAGCGCTCGTCAAGGATGATGATGTCTGCCTCCGACCCCCAAGAAAACTGTCGATAAAGCGGATCACCCGCGCAGCTTGGATCTGACGGCAGACTGGCAT
>JBARZW010000422.1:0-2229 GCA_049650305.1 Promineifilaceae bacterium (SeqCode) | reverse complement strand
ATTACCGGCCGCCGCTGGATACCTTCGCAGCCTGGCTGGGCAAAGTCCCCAATCAGGGGATTAAGGTGAGTCCCGGCGTTGATTACGGGCAGATACCGGCCGGCGCGGAGATAGAATTCATCTCGGTGAAGGGTGAAGTGCGCGAGGGTGTGCTATGGTATGGCGACCTTCGTACGGGGGCAGGGCGCAGAGCAACTCTGTTGCCTCAAGGGGCAACCTTGACCGATGATGCGGTGGATCCCATCGTTATCACTGAGCCCAAGGAATTTCTTTATGAGCCCGATGGCGCCGTTATCCGGGCCCATCTGGTGGAACAGCTCGCAAATCGCCTCGATGCGACTAAGATCGATGACGATATCGCTTACTTGACGGCCGGGCAGGCGCAGGAGACACCCTTCGCCCGCTGCTACGCCCTGGAGGACGCCATGCCTTTTCAGCTAAAACGGCTCCGGCAATACCTCCGGGAACGCAACGTCGGCCGTCTGACGATCAAGAAGCGTGGCTCGCCCCTAGATCCCGACACCTTGCGCAAACAACTTCGCCTACAGGGTGACGAGGAACGGGTGATCTTTCTCACGCATGTGAAAGGTGAGGCATGCGTATTGGTCGGCCGGGACAGGATTTGAAACAGTCCCCGCCCATCCTGTTTACTAGACAATTTCTAAAACCCGTATATTCGAGTTAGAACGAAGGGGAAAACATCATGTCTGAAACGACGCTTCGCTACCTGATCGCCGCTATATTGTCTGTACATGGGATAGGGCATGTAACGGGAATATTGGCAGCGCTCCAACTTTCTACCCTTGATAGCTGGACTAGTCGCTCCTGGCTGCTGACCGGACTCATCGGCGACACCGCCTCCCGGGTGATCAGCTTCGTACTCTTTTTGGCGGCCCTTATCGGATTCGTCGGGGCGGCGCTCGCTTTATTGGGATGGCTGCTTCCCCATGAGTGGTGGCGATCGCTATCAATCGTTTCGGCATTGATATCCTTAGCTGCTTTGGGTTTGTTCTGGAATGCCTTCCCGTCCTTTTTTCCCAACAAGATCGGTGCTATTGCGGTAGATATCGCCGTGCTGGTTGGTTTACTTTGGCTGGAGTGGCCTAGTGAAGGGGCGATCGGCTACTAAATCAGGATTGATCTGCTATCTCGTGAGCTTAACTTTCATTACCAGCTTTTTCCAATTGATACTCGGGCCGATAAAGCAACATTCGTTCTGTAAAACTACATACCAGGCAATGTCCAAACAATAACAATCAATGTGTTCTAACCACGCGAGTTGCCCTGTCAGTCGCTGACCAACCTGTCATTTCCCACCTCCCGACCCTCCTCACCTCGCTGATTTGTGGTTTGGGTGATCATTTCACGGTCACGTATTTTATCTATCGCGACTGGTCTTCCGGTCAAGGAGCTGCCCCGGGTTGTCGAGAAGAACTGTAGCCGGCCCAATGCGAACGCCGAACCTGCCCGCGGCCTCGCGCCCTGGGCCCGATAACAGGTTATGGTGGATCACCTCGACGATTCGTTCGTCTTATCCGGATTCCCAACCGTGATGGGTCTCGCACTTGCGCAGGCCCCTCTCACTGGGCTAAAGAACTGGATAGGAGTGAAAGGGAGCTCATTTATGTTGACTTGCTAGGTCTGAAAAGGAACTGATCCCCTTGATTGACCGCAGGCGATGGTGTCCATGGATGGTCACGTATCTCACGAACACAGGAGTATGAACAGTCCCCGCAAGAAGATCGGTAATCCGTCAAGTAAGCTTCGAAGTCTTGATTTAAGCTGCCATAAAACATAAGGCGAAGGAGGCCAACCCTGGCCTCCTTCGCCCTCGGAGGTAATTCCGGGTGAATGTCGTCACCCGGTTAGGCGGAGAGTAGTGCCCGTCCGAAGGGACAGAACTCAAGCCAAGAAAGAAACTCTAAGCGCGTTTCCAGATTCTAAGTGGTCGCGCGTAGAGGGATGACAATAAAACGGCGTATCCCCGACCTTCCTCAATATCGCCCTCGGTTATGGGTATGACGTGCAGGAAAGAGGTGCGCCTGGAAAATGCGTTCGACGGTAGCTCGCAAAGGACCTCAGTTAAGGCCCTATCAACTGAAGTAACGAACGCTTCAAGAGCGGCCGAAGCAGAAGTTACCGAAGCCAGGAGATGAATAGTCAGGTCGACGATAGAAAGATAATCTTCTGTCTCTGCGTCGGGATTGGCCGTTTCTTCAAAGAGATAAA
>JBARZW010000421.1:0-3041 GCA_049650305.1 Promineifilaceae bacterium (SeqCode) | reverse complement strand
CGGAAAGAGATATGTCCGTCCGGCTCATTTTCCAGCGGCGGCGCACTTGCCACAGTTGAAGCATCGTGATGAGTAATATTGCCAGGAAGGCAGCAAAGCCGACAACACCCGTGTCAGCCAATTCTTCTAGATACATGTTGTGGGCTCGACGATCACCCTCAAGGGTTCTAATGCCCAGTTCGTTACCATACTCTCGCGTATACAGATTCGTTTGACCGGGCCCGACTCCGAATAAGGGGTGATCGAGAAAGATGTTGAAAGCGGCAAGGTTGACAGTGGCCCGGCCTTGGATGGAGCCACCAGCCTCATCCACATTCCCTGAGGCGAGCTCAGCGACGTCAACGGCTGTAGAGATTCGGTATACGTAATCCGGCACAGCCAGAAGCACCAGCACGATGGCAGCTATTGATAAGATGACGAAATGCCACAGTTTTATAACGCGCAGATATACCATCGCCACAAGAGTAATGGCGATCGACACTCCGGCGCCGCGCGAGAAGGTTAATAAGGCACCACTAATGATGGGAATACATACAGCTATAGCCAACATCCGCAGGATCCTCGAGCGTTCGATCCACAATCGCATTAGGGCTAACGGAAACAGAACTACCATGATCTGGGCATAGCGATTCTTAGAGCCTATCGGCCCCGCAAGGCGTCGTCGCTGGATGTCGACGCCCAGATAGTCCACTTCTCCGGTATCTATCTCCGCCACTTTCACCTGAGCCAGCCCCCAAAAATCGTTGTCATAAGAGCCGGTCAACTCCTGATAGAGAGAAAGACTACCCATAAAAGCCCCTGCCAATATGAGAGCCCAAACTCCTAATCGCAGTACTTCCGGTGTCCGGACTGTGTTAATGATTAATACGTAGAGAGCCAGGCCTTCCACTGCATAAGCGGCAATTCTGTTCGTGGATTCGCCCGGCTGCTCTGAAAAGACGGCTGAGATGAGCAACAGGCCGAGATAGAGCAACATCACAAGCATTATCCGGTTGGTGATTAGCTTCTGCCGGCGAATAATCACATAGTTGATCAAGGGAAGTCCTAACAACAAAAAGAAAGAAACCGACAAAAGTTCAGGAACACCGAAAAAGCGAATGGCCACGACGGCCAGGTTAACGTACATAACAAAGAGCACGACGACAGTCGTCGCCTCTGGCCAGATAAACATCAACACCGCTATGCCCAGGAAAACTACGGCAATCAACACGAGCCATACGTTGAACTGTAGGTAAAGGAGGAATCCGATGATAAGCGGTGTGCCCAATATCAACACCAGAGCTACCAGCTTCTGAAGCTGACTCTTGGGGATATTCGTAAGTTGTTTGCTCAGCGTCGACATAGGTTTCTCATAGTTCCGTCAACAAGAAAAATAGTCAGACCAGATCTTTCACTGGGGTGGAAAAACAGTTGGCGGCAGAAAAGGGATCTCATCGGCGGCAAAGCCGTGGGTCAGCAAACCAAAACAGATATCCTGCGAACACTTGACCGGATCATCTAGTTGCTCGGACCAGAGATCAATCCCCGGCAGTGTGTGGTTGTTGTGATAGTAGCGGAATGCCACCGCCAAAGCTGAATCGTGCCTCCATTCGGTGCTGGAATCGATAATAATGGCTTTAATCGCCCGTTCGACGGAACCTCGTCCGGGATAGAGATGAGTTACCTTGTTCAATCCATCAGGGCCAATGAACGTGTAGTAAGGAATATCAGTGTTGTCTACGTTGTCATAGCAAGACTGATCGCCGCGGCGAAGCATTAGTTCGCATTGTTGGATATTTTGGCCCAGATGAAGCTGGGGATAGTTATGATAAATGCCGTCGTACGCTGGTACATTGCAATATTCCTTTCGCCGAGCATCCTCTGGGATGATGCCCTTCTCCGTAATTTGCGACTTGACGGGTTCCCACTCGTTACTTTGTTGTGAGCCATTGAGGTAATCGCAAGAGTTGCTGCTTCCATACGCGACACCATAGCCGTTCATTCGATCGAGAGCCAGTTGGTTAGCGTAGGTATAAGCATCAGCCGGCTTCAGGGTAAACTCTTGGCCTCGGTTCACCTCAAGGGGGTTTTGATGCACCAAAGTGGCCGAAGGTCGATCCCAGAGGTAATCAGCAATGTAAGCCAGTGTGTTAGTCGCTGCTGCACCCCAGTTACTTTGTGAGCTGGAGGCAGAAAAAGACACGGCATAGTAAGGATTCTTTACGAGCCAGTTTTGGAAGAGAACCTTGCAGTTTCCAGACATGATGGCGGTGTCCCAGTAATACATACTCTCCGGACCTGTGCAGGTGTGATCCTGCCAGTAATCCTCAATCAGATCGGCCGCCGCAACCATTTCTGGTGTACCCCAAGCGAAGTTGAGACGGCACTGGTTATGAGAGAGGGAAATAGTCAAGACCTCGGTCATAATGCGCTGTAAAATCCCTTCCACCTCTGCCGCATAATGGTTCTCGCCGGTTAAGTGATAGGCCAGCGCTTTAGCATATAGAACGGCCGTGCCCTCCTGATTGTCGTTCCAGGCAGGAGTTTCAGAACTATTGCATTTGACGTTCTCTTTTATTGAGTAGTCCCAGTCGCTCTTGGCCCGCTCCAATACCGAAGCTACAGCGCTCTCGTAGGGTTCAATACCCTGATCGGCTTTCTCTTTTATGATGGTCAGTTCCACAGGCGTGGTGAGATAGCCCCTTGAGTTGCTCAAGATAGTAATTGGCGTCGGCGTCGCGGTCGGTGTCTGAGTAGAATCAGGCATCTTGGTCGTCGTGCTCGTTGGCTCAGAGACCGAGGACAGTATGCGAGTAGACAAAGGTTTTCTAGTTTCCATACTTGTTACCGTAAATGTGTGTGTCGGCGCAGATGTCACCGCAGATGTCGGCGCTGGGATGGATGCAACCATACCAGTCGATCCTGAACCATGATTGCGAGGCAGATAGCCGGTCGCTAGGATAACAACGACAAGTATTGCCATCACGAGAACTGCAAGCCCGAGGCTTCGCCTGCCGATATTCTTCTCTTCCATCCGCCTAGCTATCTGCTTGAACACCCAG
>JBARZW010000420.1:0-9498 GCA_049650305.1 Promineifilaceae bacterium (SeqCode) | reverse complement strand
AAACCAGCGCACTATGCCTAACCCGGGAATCAAGGAGGTAGTAATTGGTAGATCAAATCAATGACCGAGACATCAAGTTCCTGGATCGCAACCCACCGCAATTTTCGGAGGATGAGGCCAGGCGGGTTGCAGGCGATCTTTTTGACCTCACCGGCGACTTCAGGCCACTCAAAAGCGAGCGCGATCTAAACTATCGCATCCGAACGGGGAATGGTGAAGGATACGTTCTGAAGTTATCCAATGCCGATGAAGATCCCGGCGTTATCGATTTCCAAACCCAGGCCCTGTGGCATATCGAGCAACAGGATCCGGCATTGCCAGTCCCGCGCGTCGTCCGCGCCAAAGATGGCGCCGCCTTCACCACCGTCGGCGACGGCAGGGGCACTCAGCACATTGTCCGCGTCCTAACTTATCTGCCCGGCGTTATTCTAGATGATGTCACCCTCACACCTGCTCTGTGGCACAACGTGGGCAAAATCGCCGGCCGCATGGACTTGGCCCTACGTGGCTTCTTTCACCCCTACGCCCGCCAGGAACATCCTTGGGACATCACGCGCTGCGCAGAACTGCGGCCGCACACGTACCATATTGCTGATGACACCGCCCGCCAGAACATCGAAGATGTGCTTGACCACATGGCCACAAATATCTTGCCCCGGCTCAAGAGACTGCGTCACCAGGTCATTCATGCCGATGTTGATGCCAACAATACGCTAACCGATCTTGACCAGCCCGACAGCATCACGGGCATTATTGATTTTGGCGATATGATCTTCGCTCCAATTGTCGCCGAGGTAGCGATTGCGGCCGACGTCGCAGGTGTTACCAACGACAACCTCATAGAGTCCCTCTGCGCGGTCGTTGCCGGTTACGACAGCGTCCTCCCGCTGGAAGAAGAGGAGATCGATCTCGTCTACGATCTCGTTCTGGCGCGGATTGCGGCTACCGCTACGATCATCGCCTGGCGCAAGGTGATGAGGCCCGACCAACCCGATTATATTCACGAATCGGAGGCGCCTTGCTGGGAAACCATAGACAATCTACTGACCAGGGGGCGGGCACAAGTGCGAGCCCACCTGCGCGGGATCTGTCTTTTTCCACCATACTGCCCTATTGACAGCGCCGATGTTACGCCAGACGATACCGATAGGTTGCTGGCCCGCCGCCGCCAGGTGCTGGGCGCCAGATTAAGCCACTTTTACAGCCAGCCGCTTCACGTCGAACGCGGACGCGGTCCGTGGCTCTATAGCGCCCAAGGCAAACCTTTTCTCGACGCCTACAACAATGTCCCCGTAGTTGGCCACTGCCATCCTCACGTCGTCAAAGCAATAGCCCGCCAAACGGCCGCCCTTAACACCAACACCCGCTACCTTTATGGCAGTATTCTGAATTACGCCGAGCACCTGGTGAGCCTGTTGCCCGGGGATCTTTCGGTCTGCGTCTTTGTTAACTCGGGAAGCGAGGCGAATGACATTGCCTGGCGCATGGCGCAATTTATATCCGGACAACGCGGTGCGCTAGTGATGGAAGATGCATACCATGGAATTACCGAGGCCATCGCCGATCTGACACCCATTAATCTGAATAGGAGTCTTGCACCCCATGTCCAGACCCTCATGTCGCCCGATCCGTATCGCGGCAAGTATCGTTATGGGGAACCTGACCTGGCGGAGCGTTACGCGCAAGACGCAGACCGGGCCATCGCCGACCTGGCCCGGGCAGGCTTCCGACCTGCTGCCTTCATGATTGACACGGCCTTTGTAAGCAATGGAATTCCTGACGTGCCGGATGGTTATCTAGCGGCCGTCACCGCAAAAGTTCACGACGCTGGCGGGCTATTGATCGCCGATGAAGTCCAGGCCGGCTTCGGCCGAATTGGAACGCATATGTGGGGTTACATGGCTCATGACGTCGTTCCCGATATCGTCACGATGGGTAAGCCGGTAGGCAACGGCTATCCTCTGGGAGTGATCGTGACCAGGCCAGAGATTTTGGACGCTTTCGCTGAAGAAACGGGCTTATTCAGCACCTATGGCGGAAACCCGGTGGCTTGTGCGGCCGGGATGGCCGTTCTGGACGTAATTGAAGACGAAGGATTGCTGAGCAACGCGCACCTGACCGGCGATTACCTGCGCGATGGCATTCGTGAGTTGATGCCGCGGATGGCCTGGATCGGCGATGTACGGGGGCGAGGTTTGTTGGTCGGCGTGGAGTTGGTGCGTGACCGTACTACCCGGGAACCGGCGAATGTGGAAACGAAACGTTTACTTGACCTGATGCGCCAAAAAGGCGTTCTGATCGGCAGCGAAGGTGCGTACGATAATGTGCTTAAGATCCGCCCGCCATTGGTCTTCGGCCGCGAACATGCCGATATCTTGATCGAAGCGCTAGGCGGGTCGCTTGCCGCGCTCTGAGGTATGTTGGCTACGTCACCACCCTACCTGGCCCCGTGTTAAAATTCACCTTCAAGACGAATACATCTAGTGCTATAGGGACGTCGAAATTGCCCCGCCAATCAATACCCCCTCACTAGCTCCCTCTCGACTTTGACCGACGCCACGCCCCCCAGCGTAACCTATGATCCCAGGGTCTGATTCACCTTCACCAGCCATCGGTGCAGCGGGGCCGTGTTCTCGCAATATGTCATGCAAATGTCCACCAGAGGTGGCGAACCTAGTTTCGATGGCTCGATCCGCGGCCGACTTCTTGAATCACTCCTTAAGGCACCATTATCCTCGTGGGAAGGATCCGCTATTAGTGAATCATCAGAGGGCAGTAATATCTGTATGACCTGACTATCGATAATTCGGGTGAGGAGTGTGTTACTTGAGAACGGCTTGTCTTTTTCAGACTCCTCGACATCATGATTCGCGCGGCCATATAAGAAGCGCATGGCTCTCGCTATATAGATATCTGCGGTTGACTCACGCCATTCATAATATGAACAACGTCACATTACGCTGGACGACTGTTTGTGCTAGGATGGTGTCAACCAGGAGACAATGGAGAGTCCTCTCGCATGGATATGTGAGATAGTGAAACTGGTGTCGGCGAAGGATGGCGGCCGCCAGGCGTCAGAGCTCATGATGCCCGGCCGGGCGGAGCGCTGGACCAGCCCGTGCGCAAACTAAAACTAAAGCCCGATGCCTTAACCTAAGTTTATTAGGGACAATGCTAAGTTCCAGGTTCAGTAATAGAACAGTTTAGAGAGCTGACTTCGTTGCGTTCTATTCGGATAAACAGCCTTCGTCATGTTCAGATATACCAACTTCGCAAGAGTGCTTTGGAGTAACTTGTTACGCGGGTTTATTATAGCTAAAGGATGGAATAGCTTCAATCCAGATCGACATTCGCGGCTTCTACCTGGGAGCCCAGGAGATTGTCATTTTGTGTCGAGTATGTACTCAATCGCTCTTCGGGTACAGCTGAAGAGCTATTCGGGTCAGTCAATATCGTGTATTTCTGCCCGATCATGAACGTCACCGATAAGATCAAGTCACCCCCTAACATCAAGAGGATAACACGCCTGATTGTCTACCTATTGATTCTGTGGCTGCTGCTATGGTCGTCGATACGCTTGTTGATCTATCTCGACTATTTGATGAGCGAATCACAGGTGGGCCCAGTTGTCTATTTCGGTATTCTAGCAGTGGGAGCACTCTTAACAGTGGGCTGGTCAATTGGGGGTCCGTTGTTTTTGTCCAACCAGGATAGGCTGACCGCAGGCCTGGCCCAAAGAATGGATAGGTCTCGGAGCGTATACTGGATCGCCTGGATGTTGCCCGCCTTCTTCTGGATCCTGATGCTCATCTTGTTCACCCTATCGGGAACACCGGATGCTGCGTTGGTAGATGGTCCAATATTAGTTTTGGCCATTCTCGGGCTAGTGAGCCTCCGATTTCTAGTTAAACAGAGCTTTATTACTCCTGGGCGTGAGCGAATGGAGTCACGCTCTGAAGACACGGGCGCTGCACTAGCTATTCGCACCAATAATAGAACGATATCAGATACCTTGGCGACGGGGCTTGCATTGCTAGGGCTCACAATTACCGTTCTGTTGCTATTTCGAAAAGCGCTTTTTGATGGCGACGTTATTATATTTGGGCATGATGTTGTTTCTCTTCATTATATGTTTGAACAGTATGTGCGGGAGTCGTTTCGCTCGGGACAGATACCTACCTGGAACCCATATTTGTTCAGCGGCTACCCGGTTTTGGGTCATCCGCAGAATTTACTGTTTTATCCACCCCAGCTTCTTCTCCGATTCCTTCCTCTAAATTTGAACCTTTCCCTCTCTTGGTCAATTGCCTTTCACATCTGGATCGCCGGTGTAGGGATGTTCGCCTTGAGTCGCCGGTTGGGATTGCAGATCTGGATAGCTTTCCTCTGTGCCATGGTCTATATGCTGAACAGTGATGTGCTGTTACGCGTCTATGCCGGCCACCCTTGGCTTCTCTACGCGACCTGTTGGCTGCCATTGGTATGGATGTTCATCATCATCACTCTGGAAACTGGTCGAGTTGCCGCGATTATCGCAGCGGCCGTTGGCACGGCGATGATTATTTTAACCGGACACCCCACTTACCCAGCGTACATTTTCTTGTATTTTGGCCTTTATACCTTGTTTGTCTGCTATGAGAGTTGGCGGAAGCAGAGATCAAGGCGTCTAGTTTTGATAATTGTCGGTCGATTCTTTGGGATAATGGTTTTGGCAGTCGGATTGAGCGCCATTCAGATTATTCCGTCTATTGCCATGTCTCAAGAGACCACCCTCTCTCAAGGCTATAACCCGAGTTGGGCACAATATTTAGGACTTTCCGTTTCGGAATTACTGGCGATATTTTTCCCCCGTTTCTACTTTGCTGCGGCCAAGCAAAGACTGTATTGGGAGTTAGTCCCTTATATGGGCGCACTGTTTATCCTTTTAATTCCCATGGCCTATATTGGCAAACAATTCAAATCAATGACTCGATTTTTGGTAGGAATCGTTCTAATTTCACTGGCAATTGCTTTAGGCGGCTCAATCGGGATCTATCCTCTTCTCTACACCTTAATTCTACCCTTCCGGATGGCACGCATTCCTCCGCGATCTCTGGTCATGCTGATTCCGGTGGTAACTTTGTTGGGCGGTATCGGTCTGCAGGCGATTGGCAAACGAGATGTATCCGCTAAGTGGTTCTCATTTCTCATCTCTGTTTATGCTTCAATTAGCTTATTTATACTGGGAATGGCTGCCGGTCAATGGCTTGGTCAAAATACTTCTATCATCGATCAATTTCCATCGACGAATTCGCTGCAGTTAGCGCAATTGGGAGTTGGAAGTCTTGTCTTGATCCTGGTTTGTCTTCTACTAGCTGGTCGGTTTTTAACTTCGAAAAAAAAGAGAGATCAAATCGTCATTTCTGGGGTCCTGGTACTCTTTGGTCTTCTCCTTGGATTACTAATCGTTCCAGACTTGATTCGTCTGACGCGTCAGCTTCCTGTGTTGGCTATAACCCTGGCTGCTTCCGCGCTGGTGCTCACCATTCTTTTCAAGTATGGACCAAATCCATTGGTCTTTATTGCACTTGTCGGTCTGATCGTCGTGGATATTGGGATATTTGCATTTCCGCACATCACAGCCGTAGAGCCACCGACCTTTTTTCAGGATGAGCGACTTGTGTTGCAAGACGTGGATCTAGAACCATTCAACCGGGTCTGGTCGACCGTTGGAGACGTAGATCAATATATGCTGGGTTCCGTGAGCCACATTGACGGCTATAACTCTGGCATTCTATTTGAATATGAGGCATTCTTGCGGGGTTTGTCTTCTAGCGAGCATATTATCGCGACAAGTGTTTTACCAATCAATTCAACGGTAGATCCCCGGGCCCTAGATTTTCTTGGCGTAAAGTTTGTTATTACCTCAAAACCAATCGACGACCCGGCTTTGCAATATGTTTCTGACCGCGACTCCTACTATTTATACGAGAACGCAGATGCGCTGCCCCGGGCTTTTATGGTTTACGAGTCGATTCGAGCGGATACTCGCAACGAAGCCTTGGACATCATGAGAAAGCCGGGCTTTGATTTTGCTAGCCAAGTTGTCCTGATTGATCCGGTATTTCTTGACCCAGGCTCTATTGGTGAGTCCGATGTTCAAATCGACCATTATTCGGCGACTTCAGGAGAGCTGGTCTTACAGGTCGAGACAACAAAACCTGGAATAGTTGTCATGAGTGAACCTTATTATGGAGAGCGCAAGGTCTGGGTGAACGGGGAGGAGGCAGATTTGTTAAAGGTGAACGTCGGTTTTGTTGGAGTTGCTGTGCCTGCCGGGAGCCATCAGGTCAGGTTAGGGTACGCGCCAACATCTCTTTATATTGGCGCAGCGATAACTGCACTGACCGGCGCTATTATTGCCATCATGGTGATTGTTTCAGGTTTTTGTTGGCAGCATAAGGTGGGAAGATTTAAATCTGATCAATGGGCTCTTCGAAAGTAGAGTGCAGTGTTTTCTGACGAAGATCTGAATAAATGCGTGTTTCATCCATGAGGTGGGAAAGGGTTGGACGCGACTGCAGAACCAAGAACGATTGGAACGCAAACAAAGACTTTCGCAGCTGAATTAAC
This sequence comes from Promineifilaceae bacterium (SeqCode), assembly GCA_049650305.1. Lineage (GTDB taxonomy): Bacteria > Chloroflexota > Anaerolineae > Promineifilales > Promineifilaceae > UBA11865. The sequence continues at coordinate 2,886 of JBARZW010000420.1, read as the reverse complement.
ATCCTGTTTAGCCATAGCAAAGAGTGTGAAAACCGACCATCTCCAAAGATGAGAGGAAAAGGTACAGGTGTGCCCTTCACGGTCAAAATTTCATAGTTCGCTTGCTCGAATAGACTCGTAATCGAACCGAAAGTAAAGAGGCGTTTATGAGTCAGATCAAGTATTCCGCGTTTTCCATAATTGAAGTTACCTAAAAGTAGGCTAAGCCTAGTCAAAATGAATCCAACGTTGCCCGTGCTGATTATTATTTTTGTTTTCGGATTGGCAACCGATCTTAATTCGAGAGCGAATGATTCAGGTGATTTGAGATGCTCAATCACATCGAGAACCAAGATGTAGTCAAAGTCAGCATAGTCGATATCCGGCAATCCTTCGTCAAGATCATGGATTATGAACCGATCAGAAGAGGCTTCTTCTGAAGGGGGGTACAGATCTACGCCGGTCACATAACAGTCTTTCTTCTCCTGCAATGCCTGCCCTAGATAACCTCCAGCGCAGCCTAGGTCTAATACGCGGGATTTAGGTTTAACTAGGTTTAAAACGAGCCAATGTGGACTATGAAAATTGAGCTTCGCTTTGTAATGTGAAATGGGCCAATGTGGGGAGGTACAGTCATACTTTCGTTCGTAGTAGATATTCAATTCTTGGGCTCTAGCTTTGGTGGTTGTTGAAAAAACATCAATAGCATAACGGATCCCATTCACGTGACAAATTTCGTCGCCATAATAGGTTGGTATGGGCAATTCCTTGATGCGGTAACCGGCGAGATGGAGCTGGATGAGGATCTCGGTATCAAAGTGAAAATCATTCGTGTTGAGCTCGAATGGGATATTGCTTAGAGCTTGGGTTGAGTAGATACGGTATCCCGAGTGATATTCACTCAACGTTGTCCCTATCAATTTATTTTGATACCAAGTCAGAATTCGATTGCCAATGTATTTATGCAACGGCATGCCGCCTTGTAATGCAGCTTTCGGTGTCAGCATCCTGGAGCCGATGACGGCTTCCGCTTCACCACTCATCAATGGTTTTATTAATTCCGGTAAGAATTCAGGAGCATATTGACCATCGCCATGTAACAAGGCAACAAAATCGAATTTCTTCTGAATGGCGTACCAGTTTCCGAGTTTCTGATTTCCACCATAACCTTGATTGATAGGATTGACAAGAACCCGTAGCCTAAATGGTAATTCCCCAACTGTCTTTACCTCCAGGGCACTTTCGAAAGTTTGATCGTGGCTCGCATCGTCGATGATAAGTATCTCCACGTCCAGATACTCTCCGAGATCGGGCGGAATACGATAGATAACTTGCTGGATAAACGATTCGGCATTGTAGGCGACGATGAATATCAACAATCGCTGGCGTGGCCGGTGATCAGAAATCATGAGTTTCCATCTTCAAAATGCCCTAGTAAGTAAAAGTCGGCTAAGAACAAAATCAACAACCCGTTTACAACACCCATGTATCTCTCAGAGTAGATATGAAGGTGAAATACAAATCCCTTTCAACCGCCGAAAATCGTAGCATATTCGTTCCCGCTTCGGTAGGGGGTAAAGGTCACACCCTAGTATATGCTGAAAGGTTAATGGCCAAATCACAAGCCCGTAAACTGGTCCACACAAGTCAGTCTAGCGACCGGACATCTTCGGACAGCAGACGGCGAGTCTTGGTTTTTCTTCTGTCGGGTAGCCGACATCGATGAAACCTTGGAACTGCTGGCCGTCAGAGTGAGCTAGTTCCATGTGAAGGGTGCCATGACAGAAGAGTAGCGCACACATCCAGCAGACTGGATTACCTTGGCATAGGCATCGATAAGCGTATATGCTCGGTCAGAGCCCTCGACAGGATGGCCATACCCACGCGTTTTCCTGCTGGCGATGGTCTGGAAGGTCATCTTTGTTGGGCGTGCTCAAACTCACCAAGATTAGGGCAGGGCAGTGCCAATCCGGGTCGTGATAGTTAGATTTCTATGGCGAAAAGCAAAATATCCAGATTGTAAGCGGAGGAAACAAAGCTCGGTCGGCTACTGATTGCAGACAAGATCTGCGAGAAACCTACGAACAGTTACGGGCTGGGTGAAAGGAAAAGCTACGTTCCGCAGAAGAAAAACTCGGCAACCTAGAGAGTGACACTTACCTCTATCTTGACGACCTGGAAAAGGCTCTGTTACTGATGTCCCAAATGTCATTGCTCTGTAATTGGCTTGATGACAAAGCCAAACACATCTTTTGCAGATATTAATCAATCGGATTATAGTCGAAAGTGAGCTTAATCGGCCCTTCGGTTATTTGAGAAAGCTCGCGATTGATCCGAATATGAATTGGAATGGGCAAAGCGGTTCAAACCAGCTCCCCTTAGGGGTACTAGAAGGAGAAAAGGAAAAACCCCGCTAAGAACGCTCTTAGTGGGTTTTTATTTTGCGCATATTATGCGTATGGGTTTTCGCTGATCATTTCTTATGGGCAGCACCTCTTTCCATGCCTCTGTACCGAAGGTAGTTGTAAAGGGTTGTATTAGAAATCGACAGATGCTCACAGGTTTCCTTAACCGCCAGTACTTCTTCGTGCTATAACCCCTCAGCAATAATGGCGATGAGTATCAGGTTGATCGTCTGCGGACGTGATCCGATGTATACCATGGCTTTGCTCCTCGATTTAAGAAGAGAGATGGGTTACTCGGCATTCTCGGGCAATCCCCATATTCTGACGGTTCCGTCCCAGGATACCGAAGCGATCAAGGAACCATCGGGGTTAAACGCGGAACGGATGGCCAGGTCTTCGTGCCCTGCCAACCGGGCCAGATTCTCTCCGCTGTCCGCGTCCCACAACCTAAGCGTCCGGTCATTGCTGGTAGATGCCAGTAAACGGCCGTCGGGACTATAAG
>JBARZW010000419.1:0-3493 GCA_049650305.1 Promineifilaceae bacterium (SeqCode) | reverse complement strand
TATCTGAAATGGTCGCCAGAGGCGAAAAGGCCATAGCTACCTCAATAGCTACCACAGTCGTTGGTGTTGCTGCCGAAGACGCGTCCGATCTGGTGCCGGTTACTCCAACCCCAGCAAACATAGCCTCGGAAACGCTAACAACCATGGGAGATCCCAATGCTCCAGTGACGATCGTCGAGTTTTCTGATTACCAATGTCCTTTTTGCTTGCGCAACTTCCAACAAACCTGGCCGCAGCTTAAAGCAGAATATATCGACACTGGCCGTGTGTATTACGTCTTCAAAGATTTCCCTATTCCTTCTATACATCCAGGGGCCGAAAGAGTACACGAGGCAGCTCAATGTGCGGGCGAGATCGGCGGCCGGGATACATATTGGGAAGTGCACGATGTCTTCTTCATTAATCAAGAACGTTGGGCGGATAAACCCCAACCCGACCTGGATAACATCCTTGTGAGCCTGACTGACGAGGTCGGGATTTCGAACGATGAAATGCGTGGCTGCTTGGAGAGCGGCCGGTACGAAGAGGTCGTTCAGGCAGATATGGATGAAGGTCGCTCCTTAGGCGTGACTGGTACGCCTACGTTCTTCATCAACGGGTATCCCGTGGTGGGTGCACAATCCTACCAGGTATTCCAAACGGCCATTTCCATGGCTGAAGAAGGTCGTCTGGCCGAAGCCTTTACCCAACAACCTGGCCCTGATGACGGTAAAGCGCGGGCTACCGCGACTGCTCTGGCTGCCCAACCCGTCGTTGTATCCTTGGAAGGTGCTCCTGCCGAGGGTGACCTCAATGCGCCGGTAACGATTGTCGAGTATTCCGATTTTCAATGTCCATTCTGCTTGCGCCACTTCGAAAACACGATGCCGGAGTTGCAGTCTTACATAGACGCCGGTAAGGTGCGCTACGTCTTTAAAGACTTCCCGATTCGTTCTAGTCACCCGCAGGCACAGAAAGCGCACGAAAGCGCACGCTGCTCCCGTGAATTAGGTGGCGAGGAAGCTTTCTGGGAGATGCATGATCTGATCTTCGCAAACCAGGACGAATGGGCGGGTAACGGCCGATATGTTGAAGTATTTAAAGCACTGGCCGGTGAAATCGATATAGCCCAGGAAGAATTCGATGAATGTCTTGATAGCGGTCGATATACCGATGCAGTAAGTTCCGACTTGGCCGAAGGGCAGCGGTTTGGTGTGACCGGCACGCCATCGTTCTTTATCAATGGCCAGCGATTGGTCGGAGCCCAACCGTTCACTGTATTCCAGCAGATAATAGAGTCAATGGCGGTTACCGGGAGCTGATTGGTATACCGAGCGCAGACCTGAATATCGATTACGCATGTTATAGTACACACGGCAACTATGTATTTAGAAGTAGCTGATACGGCCTTGCTGAGCAAAGTGAATGCTAAGTTCCTCGCATTAATCGCCCTGTTGATTCTGCTGGTTGCTTGTGACTTGACATCAGACCGCTCTTCTGATTTTGTAACTACAAGTGCCGATCTAGTCTTCACATCAGAAGATTTTTCTTTAGGTGAGCTTACGGATGTCACCTCCACTGCAGCTGGTCTAACCCTGGCCCCCGGTGCTGTCACTGGGCAGTATCTGTCACCCGTGATTGATGCTCCTATAGACTTTAACGCGGTCGTCCCTCAGTGGCAGGCGGATGTTCCTGAGGCGGCAAGTGTGACCATACGCTTGCGTACCGGCACAGCTAATGGCTGGTGGAGCGATTGGCTGGAGCTTGCCGATAATGATGATTGGATGCGACAAGAAGACACAGACATCGTCGGCCAGATGATCACTGTGCCAGCCGTGGATGTAACCCACCAAAAGATCCAATTCGCCATCAGTTTCAGTCGCGGCGAAGGGGAAACATCGGCTATCCTTGAGCAACTGCGGCTGACTTTTATAGATTCGTCCCGAGGGCCGACTGCTATAGAGATGGTTGCCCAACAAGAAGCCCTTGAGAGTCACCTGCCTGAGGAAGCCGGCAGTGGCTACCCTAAGCCTTCTGTGGTCAGTCGCGAAGTCTGGTGTACTGATCCGGCCTGCAACTATAGCGACGGCTTGGAATACGAACCGGTGAGCCATCTCATTGTCCATCATACAGTATCCGGCAATACTAGTAGTGACTGGGCGGCCGTGGTGCGAGCTATTTGGTACTTCCACACATTTACACGGGGTTGGGCAGACGTAGGCTATAACTACCTGGTGGACATGAACGGCGTCCTGTACGAGGGACATTTAGGTGGCGACGACGTGGTCGGCATCCACGCAGGTGGAGCCAATGCTGGAAGCATGGCTCTGGCTTTTCTCGGAACGTTTACTGAACCGAACCAGAACCCACCCGGAATTTCGCCGCCGCCAGAGATGCTCAATTCGGCAGCTGATCTTTTTGCCTGGAAAGCAGATCAAAAGGAAATTGACGTTTTTGACGCGAGCTATTTGCCCAACGTCGATTGGGGCTTACCAAACTTAATGAGCCACCGTGACGTTTACGGCTCGACAGTTTGTCCAGGCGATCAGGCCCATGAATTGTTGCCGTGGTTACGAGAAGAGGTAGCCAGTCGCATAGGCTTTGTCTCTCCATACATCTATGTTGACGAGCTGAGCGATGCATTCACGAAAAGTGATACTAATTGGAAAACACCCATAGGTGGTTGTGGTTTCAATGGCCATGCTTACTATACATGGTCAACAACAAACCCCGCCAGTAGCGCTAACTGGGCTGAATGGCGACCTATCTTACCCAGAGGCGGTGCTTACGATGTAGAGGTTTACGCCCCGTACTGTATCACAGGACAGTCTGAGACTGATGGAGCCGTGTACACAATTACTAGCACAGACGGCACGGATACCGTCACGGTCAGCCATCAAGCCAACGTCGGTACATGGACAAGTCTCGGAACATTCAATTTCGCGGGTGGCAATAGCAGCGTCATTCGATTGACCGATCTGACGACCAATGATTCTGGTCTGGGAGTATGGTTCGACGCTATTCGTTTACGCCCATTGGAACCGCTGCCAGATCTGGTAGTAACCAATCAGTTGCCGCCGCAGTACACATGGATTCAGCATCGGACGATTACCTTTGAATGGTCTGTGTCCGATCCTGCTTCGGTTAGCGCGACGAGGTTGGAAGTTGCAGCAGATGAAGAATTCACTAACATCATTCTTTCGGAGCCTTTACCCGGCACAGCAGTAGACTACACCTACACTTTTGCCCAGGATTACGCGGTGCTTTACTGGCGTGTTGCGGTTACTACAACAGATAATCGAAGCGCCATATCCCAGGCAACGAGGTTTGGCATCGATACTGCCGTACCGGTTTCTGCAGTTCAGGCGATTTATCGGCTAGAAGACGGCCGATATATTCCGGTTTGGGCGGGGAATGATGAGACATCCGGTGTGGCAAGTTACAATGTTGACTATTGGGGAGAGGGCGACGTGACAATTACCCGATGGCTGTCCGATAGCACCGATACGTCAGC
>JBARZW010000418.1:0-6472 GCA_049650305.1 Promineifilaceae bacterium (SeqCode) | reverse complement strand
AACGTGGCAGCGCTTTTTCTGCTGATTTGCTGGCAACGGGATGCGCTTCTGCTCACCCATTTTCATCCAGCATGCTCTCAAGACAGGGTCCAGGCTCAAGGTCGTTTCGTCCATAAAGAGGAGTTGGAAATCGTCTTGGAGGCCCCCTTTTTGAGTTCTTCCAGGAGTTCTCGAGCTTGCTCCTTGGCTTCTGGGTCCTGTAGGTGATGCAAATCATGCTTTGGTCGTCGGTAACGATATTTCATCTTTCTCAGCAGTACCCGCAACCGACCCTCGCTCAGGTCGATGCCGGTTTGCCTTTCCAGGTGATCGCGCAGCCGCTTGACCGTCCAAACGGTGAAGGCATAGCCGAGTTCCGGAGGTTCTTTGGCTAGCGTTTCTTCTAATACTCGACAATATTTTTCGTCCGCCTTAGCTGGACAGCCGCTTTTGGGACGGTTGGCTAGCCCGGCCACGCCTGCTTCCTGCCAACGAGCGTGCCAGTTGTACAGGGTCGGCAGACTCACGGCCATGGACTTGGCAACGTCGGTCGGATGGTGGCCCAGATGCAGCATGCGAATGGCAGTTGCTCTCTGTCGGACTTCCGGCCCTTCATCATGACAAATGGCTTGTTCAAGGATTTTTGCTTCTTCATCGGTCTTTTGGAATTTTATTCGTTCGGCCATTCCTTGATTTTATCACGGTTGGCTCAGTTTTAAGTTTCTTTCGGATAACTACTTAGTAAAGTTTGATACTTTATTCTACAAGTGTCGAAAGGGGGTGCCAGACCTTCAATACCTCGCCGATCGCCATCTAGATTCCTCTGACCGAACTGATCGGTCGAATTGGCTTACACGCGTTCGAGAACTTGCCAATTCCGATTTTGGTGACTTCGTAAGCCAGAGATATTCTGAACCAAGTGACCCTGCAACACTGCGTAGCATAATCGAGACTCATGGCGTGTTTGGAGAAAGATTTTTCCGCCGAAATATACACCCGAGTGTTGTTCGTAGATATGCACGTCATAATGTTGAATGGCAGCATATTGAGAATCTACTTTCATTCGCGTCGGGATATAAATGCACTTTCTATAGCAAAAGCGATGCTATATTCTCTATAATCGATCACATTTTCAATATGTGCATTATCGAGTTGATGAGAGATCTAGGGAATTCTCTGTTCATTGATGCATGGTTGGATAAGAATGGAGCAACACAGGAATGTGAATTATGCGGCAATGTATTCAGGCTTATTGACCTACCGGGTTGGGTATATTTCGGAGGAAATGGATACAAAAAATGCTGCTTTGGTTGCCTAATAGTTGAGCAACCAAGAAAGGGGGAATTGTTAACCCTGGTGCCAGAGTTTGTTGATACATGTGGCTTCATACCTACCTCGGCCGCGGGCCCAATTGAGTATAGCTTTACTTCTCGAATCTCAACTGAACGCTGGACGAGCGTGATGATTTCGTACGCAAGGATGGGAGGTGTTGGTCATGTTACTAAGAAATACGGTTCATGGTTCAGAGCACTGGCCGAAACCAGCGCCCTCCCAGAAGGCGTTTTAACAACCGCGCGCGGCATCCGGTGTCTATCAAAAGACAAACATGTCTGCCATTCGCTAGATGAACAACGTATAGATAACTGGCTTTTTGAACGAGATATTAACCACGAACGCGAGCCATTCTACCCGACTCACGTTGAACTAAATCCATCTGGAAGAAGACGTGCTGATTGGCAAGTTGGTGATTTTTATATAGAGTACTTCGGGCTAGTTGGCGATCCGAATTATGACAAGAAGATGGATGAGAAGCTGCAATTAGCTGAATTATGCGACATCGACATGATACCGATTTATCCTGAGGATATTGACTGCTTGGAGAGGAAGCTTGGACGCCTGGAGGAAACCTTTTGATCACGGTATCCACAGATACACAACTTGTGCACTGCAATTATACAATCTGGAGCTCTCTAAACTCCTTCGACATCAATAACACTTCTACGATCTTATAAATGTTACACCATTTTGGAGTCGTCAGTCGCGCAAAAACAGCCCTAAATCGTGCTTATCTAAAGTAACTGATAGAACTACAGGGCTTTACAGAAACGTGAGATGAACTCCCTTAACCTACCAGCCGGACTACATATCCAAATAGGTCTCTCCGCCGCCTGACAATTCTTTGCAAAAATGTTGGTCGTTTGGCTATCCCTTTTTCCACCAAGTCAATAGGCAAGCTACCACGATACTCCTTCCCTCCTGCTTCCTGTGCAAATGCCCAGATGAATGGGCCTTCCTCTCTTGATGCTTCTGATAATTCTTCAAGGTTAATTTCCACTGTTTCAGGCTTGTCACCATCGAGGAGTGATATCCCAAGTTTTTGTTGAAGGTCTGGCGGACTATAGCGCCTACCATCTTTGAGTAGAAGACCTACCGATGAGATATTTACGGCTTTGTGACCATTGTTGAAAATCTCGATACGAAGCACTAGAAGTGCCGGAGTGTCAGGGTCATCCGTCGACCACATAAACCAGTGTTCCATAGGAGCCAGAGTGCAAGTTACTTTTGCTCGTTTCGAAAACTGAATGAAGGCAATGACGCCTGAGACAACGATACCTATAAATACTAGTACTAGCCCTATCCATGTCGCCCAGTCTGCTGCGGATGTTTGTTGTAGCATCGAACTCACTCAAAAAGCCCCTTCTGCCCCGGACTCTCTTTCTTCACCTTCGCTGCCACCTTAAACGTCATCCCAGTTGGTGGCATATCGACTCTGGCACCGTCAAGAAGTTGCTCTACGGTAAGAATCTGGATTCTGGGGTAGTCCTTTTCCCAGCCAGGTGAGTGGTAAAAACCAGCGGCCGCGGCTTCGGGATTACTATCACAAGCTAGTGAACCAATCCGCATCTACGCTTACCTGTTCTACCTCAACTTTTCTAGTCTCAACACCAAGGCCAAGCTCTTTTAGTTTGTTGAGGAGCAAGTCGCCATCGATTAAATCAATTGCAGGAGCACCATCCCTTGTTGCCTCACGAATGGCTTCTTTGGTGAAGTTCCCAGTAGTAATAAGCAGTCCTTTGTCCGCTCGGCCTACCATTGCCCCGCGGAAATCGCGGATATGGCCAACAGGTACGGAACCTTGATAACGCTTACACTGAAAAATAACATGAAAGCTAAGTAGCCCACCCAACCGCATGATGCCCTTGCCATCGATACCCCCGTCTCCGCTTCGTCCAGTAACCTCTACCTGAATGAAACCTGATTCGCGCAACAACCTTTGTGCTAATCGCTCAAAAGCCGAAGGGTTCATATTGAGGAGAACTTCTGCTAGTTCTTCTCGCCAGGTTAGTTCGTCCTCTTCCTCATCGACCAGCTCAACTTCTTCTTCTTTTGGCCCTGCATATTCTTCACGCACAAAACGCTTCACTTCGTTGGCATCCACCTGATTAACTTGTCGGCCTTCTTGAGTCAGTGCCCATACCCCTCGTGAAGAATTTTCTAACAATCCATACTTCTTCAAATATGTCCTGGTCCAGGCTAAACGATACTCAAACTCAGTTGAGCTTCCTCGTTTCGGGTCGTGGATGATTTCAAGCTGCTCATCCGACAGGCCCACAATCTCGGCTGTCTTGGTAGCAATCTCTTCAATGGTGCCCGAACCACCTAGCTCCTTTAACGCCTGAAGAAGTGGATTCATGAAAGTATCATAAGTGGGTACCTTTACTTCAGACATCTGCACACTCCCTTGTAAACGAAATATCATGGGTCATTATAGTTTTGAAAGGATATTTCAGGTAGGCAAGATCTTCGCTTTCCTCGGAGGTGTAGTCTCGAAGGATCTTTAAATTGTCGCTTAAAACAGAGTGCTATCGGTAATTGACTTAGGGGACATGGCACCTTTCCTCCATAAGTGCCTATTATGCCAGGGTGGGGGTGGTTAGCAAGCCGTATTATTCTGCAGAAAAGGACTTGAAGAAGACGCCTATCCAGCCGATGGAGGGTGTAGCCAAACAGGGAAAATGGCTCCGAAATTCGCAATGCAACAAGTACCCTGCAATTCACAGGTCCAGGCGCCGGGTCCGTTCGTCCTATTATTCTGCCGGAAGCGATCACATCCACTGGCGATTGCTGTTAGGTTCTGAAAAAGATCCGTCAGCTAGCAGTTTGATCCGAGATTCAAACTGCTGATGTCTCTTCTGATTCCCTCAGTAGCAGGTTGCGTTCGGCTTCATAGCTAAGGATCTTCACGGCTTCCGGTATGGTAACCCACCGGAAGGCGTCGACTTCCATTCCCGGCCCCATTGGAAACTCTTTGCATTTACCCGAGGGAGACATGTGAAAGAAAAGGACAACCTTGGGTCGTCCACCAGGCGTATAGGATACGATCCCGGCAAATTGATCTATCGATGCCGGGCAACCAGTCTCCTCCTCTACTTCCCGCAGGGCCGCCTCCTCCCAACTTTCACCCTTATCCAGCTTCCCTTTTGGTAACGTCCAATCATCGTATCGCTGGCGATGAACTATCAAGATCTGGCGCCCCTGATCTGATACACGCCAAAGAAGCCCCCCGGCTGCAAGAATCAACCTGATGCTATCGCCTCGGGATTTCGACATACCCGCATCCTCCATTGAAAAGGGATAACTTCTGATAGAGCGTTGGTTACACTTGAGTAAAAGCGCGCGAGTAGATTCAATGATGATCTTGGTCGTCGCCGTTGCTTGAAAGAGGCAAAAGACGTGGACAGTTAACGACCATAAGCAATAGTGTAATAAAGGCGAGGATACTCTTCAAGTTCAGGTAACACTAGCATATCAATCGGTGATAGTCAGGCGATACTGAGCCGGTTCCAATGTCATGGGCGCCGAGGCGCTCACAATCAGGATCGATTCAGTTGTGCCGTTTCCCATGGGGATATCCATTGCGAGCGTATTCTTCGGGGTTAACGGCAGTCTCTGAACGATTGGTTTACCGTCATGAAAGGTGATCAGTTGCAGATACCAGGTCTGGGGTATCGATGCCGTGACGCGCTCAAAACCCTGAGCATTCCAACCCTCTGTAAACCGTTCGCCATCGTCAAAAAATCCGATCTCTGGCACAGATATATTATCGAAGGCGATACCTCCCTGGGTGTGGACTAGGTCAGTCACATAAGCCATTCTTATCATGATTGGCTTTCCGGAATAGGGTGTGAGATCGATCTCTTCTTCACGCCATTCATTTGAATGCCCAGTGTAGAATCGTTCCGCGAGTGCTGAATACGATGGATCGTCGGCCGGATCGACACCCTGCATATTTGGGGCGACGAGCGGTTCCCATGTTATTCCTCCATTCTCGGAGATAAAGACATAGGCGAAATCGAAGCCAGCTTCGATATCGTGATACACGCTGTAAGCCAAAGTGGCTGATTCGACGTCACTAAGATCGAAGAACCTTGTCAAATGCATGTGCCTGAGGTTGCCCCTATTCGCAAACCACATCTGATCTCCGGAGGCCGCTGCGGTTCCAAGAACCGGGACAAGCATGGATCCTTCAAAACTGACTTCTAGAGTGTCTCCGCCAGATATGCGATAGTAATCAGCGGCGAATTGATTGACGGTCTCCTCTAGTTGAACGGGGAGGTCGTCCAAGGAGGTTGTTGCGACCGTATCTAGACCTTCCAGCCCAAAGCCAAATTGCTCGGGATCGCCATCACGATCATGGACGGCGAGGGAAACCAGCCAATCAAGCCAGATATCAATACCAGAGAGATCCAGGCCATTCTCCCTGGCGACCGTTTCTATAGCTCGCAATCCGGTCTGCGGACTGGACGCCAGTTGACGATAGAAATCAGAACCCAGGCGGCTGTATAAATACTTGTTGAGTAAATACGCCTGCCCATAATAGGGTATTGCGTCACCATCAGTCCAACGGTTTAATTGCTGGTCAGGGTTGGCAAGGAATAAATTGCCTCTTCTTACGCCGACTTCTGAATATCCATTCAGATCCTCGGCTAGCATTGCCGAGCCCTCGGCCACCCAATCGACCTCACCCCGGTCAAGATTGTTCTCGATCATGTGTCGAAATTCGTGGGCCAGTACGTTGAAGTAAAAATCGCTCATGAAGTAATCAACGTTCATGACGAACATCTCGCGAGCGTTGGAGGAGGGATCGACAGCCGAGGGCACGATATTGCTGTGGTCGAAATATCCTGCCAGACCGCATTGGTTCGAATCCTCTTCTGTTACGTCGCAAAGCGCCAGAGGCGACGCATTGATAACGTGCAGACGCGGATCGCCATCGACTCCTGGATTGTCTTCTGAACCAAAGAGATCAACGTTGATTTCATAAATACTATCGAATACCTCAGAAACCTCCGCTAGCCGGATAGGGGTTGGTTTAGTAGAGCCCGGACCTGTATCGAACCAGAAATAGGCATGATCGCTAACAGCGAGGAGCTCGACTTGTATTGGGATGTGGGTATTTAGATCGTTATTTAGAACGTTGATGGACTGCGTC
>JBARZW010000417.1:0-1628 GCA_049650305.1 Promineifilaceae bacterium (SeqCode) | reverse complement strand
TGCAGTATGGAGCGGCTTCATGATATTCGCTGTCAGTGCCGTGATCGTGGCCGTAGCGCTTCCCGAAATATCGAAAACATTTTCTACCAACCTCTCGGAAGGGGGAGGTCTGGAAACGGCCAGAAATCTAGTCATCCTCATCGTACTGCTTTTAGCCGGCGCGTTAGCACAACGGTGGGGCAAAAAGCGGTTCCTTTCTCTAGGCCAGTATCTAGTCGCTGCCGGGCTTGTGCTGGCGAGCTTTTCCCAAAGTTATCCGATGCTCATCTTTGCCCTCCTTATCATGGGGCTCGGTGGGGGGTTTTCTGAAGCGCTGCTTAACCCGCTGATTGTGGACATTCACCATCAGGGTTCGGGAAGATACCTGAATCTAAGCCACGCCTTTTATCCCACCGGTATCGTCGGCTCAGCCTTACTTTTCGGCGAGCTTTTGACCCTGGGATACTCTTGGCGGCTGATGTTTCAGATTGCCGCTTTGGGCGCTTTGGTCGTTGCCATCATTTTTACATTACTGCGATTTCCACCGGCAGAGAAAGACGAGAGTTCATACGCGAAATTATTCGCCAGCGTCCTGGCACTTGGGGGATTTTGGCTTTTTGCTAGTGCCATATTTCTTGGTGGTAGCATCGAGGCAGCTCTTACATTCTGGAGCCGAAGCTATGTGGAAACCTACCTTAGTGATGTACCGCGTTCCGGGGCTGTTGCTCTCGTGATCTTCGCCGGAGTCATGGCTATTGGTCGTCTGTTAAGTGCATATCTAGCAAACAAGACGAGCCTCAATAATATCATGATCGGCTCAGCGATATTGGGGATTGGCGTGACCGCCCTAATTCCGTTCGCGACCACCCTGCTCTTGTTCTATTCGCTGCTGGGGCTAGCAGGACTGGCTACAGCATGTTTCTGGCCTACGATTCTGGCAGAGGCCGACTCCTATTTGAAAGTGAACACAACAATTCTATTTGTCCTGCTTTCTGGTGTCGGCATTATTGGCTTTGGTCTGACTCCATGGATCATGGGAGTGATCGGGGACAATGCCGAACTTAAAGCCGGTTTTGCCATCATCCCGGTGCTGTTTGCTGGATTAATTGCAGTCTTAATTGTAGAAAGTCGCCTGAGTAGAAAGGCAGCGAAAAATCTGGGCAATCGAGAAAGAGAGAGACACGTAGTATAGGCCGTAGAAGTCATCTTTATAGACTGCCCGGTAGATGGGGGCTTTGAATCAGAAGAGAGTTGAGAGGCCTTGGACCAATAAACGGTCTTTTGAGGTTTATCCGCCATTCGGGGAGATGATGAACCGAGCCATATAAAATCATACGGCGAATCGAATGAGGCATGATTTTTCTCAACGGCGCCCATTATCAATTATGCGGTATTCAACCTCGTTTTCTTTGGCCAAGCAGCCCTGATGAGGTTTTTTCAGGGTACTGTCATGCACTGAGCAGCGGTTTTACTACGGCCGTAGCAATCGCAATATCTTGTACTGCCACGCCTGTTAAATCGGCGATGGTGATTTGGGTGTCATCGGAACGACCGGGCGCCTCCCCGCTTATCACATGCCCTAACTCAACCAATCGATTCTGTATCAACAGCCCTGCTTTAATCGCCTGATGGATCTCCCCACGTTCTAA
>JBARZW010000416.1:0-5276 GCA_049650305.1 Promineifilaceae bacterium (SeqCode) | reverse complement strand
ATGAGGTTCATCGGAACAGTAACCTCCATTTACACCAAGGCCCCCCAACCAATCCCATTTGTTATTAACCACCTTTACAGAGGGGAATTGTCTGTGATAAATACCCCGAGATTTCAAGCTATAGGGTCTGGACCGCGAAAATGGTGGGGATCGGGGAATGGGGACCGGGGATCAGGGACTGGGGGCTGGGGATGTCGCAGAGCGTCCGCTTCGCGATCGGTAACTGGTAGCTGGTCCTTGGTCGCTGGTTGGCTCAACTCCGCAGAGCGGCTCAACAATGCTGGGCTTTGGTCGCTGGAGACATCGTCCGTGCAGGCGAGGCCTGCCGAGTCCTCTCGGCCAGCCTGCCCAAGCCGACTCCTGTCGGCCCGACTCCAGGACGAGTCAAACTCCTTCACCCTGCTCCCTGCTTCGAGCTCCCTGCCCCTTTCCCCATTCCCCCTGCCCCTAAGGACGGTGGTTCCAGAGACCATCGACCGATCCCTGATCCCCAGTCCCTGATCCCCAATCCCCAGTCCACCCAAATCACATATCCAGAACCTTACGCACCTTATGAGCTATCATATCCATCGTGAAAGGCTTCTGTAACCAGGCGGAAACACCCTGCTTCGCCAGTGCTTCGCTCCCTCCGTCGAACATATACCCAGTGATCACAATCACCTTCAATCCCGGCTTCTTTTCTTGCAGCACACCATTCAGGGCCTCCCCGCCCATCCCCGGCATCACCAGGTCGGTTATCACCAAGGATATCTCATCGGCATGTTCGTCGAACAGAGTCAGCGCCTCCCGGCCGTCTCTCGCCTGCAGAACTGAATAGCCCTCCCCTTCCAGGGCCACCTTAACCGCGGTGCCTGTAGCCTCGCTATCTTCAACTAACAGGAGCGTTTCCTGGCCGCCCGTAAAAGGTCCCGTCTCTATCGGTGTTAAGGGGCCGGTTCTTGGCAGGACTGCTGCCGGTAAGTAAATGGTGAAGGTAGTCCCTTTATCTTTCTTGCTGACTACGTCTATGTGTCCGTCATGCTGGTTGACGATGCCGTACACTTGCGCCAGGCCTAGCCCGGAGCCCTCTCCGGGTGATTTAGTCGTAAAGAAAGGCTCGAAGATATGAGGCAGACTATCCGTCGAGATACCAGTTCCTGTGTCAGAGAAGATGAGCCGGATCCACTCTCCGGGCAGCATATCGGGCACAAAAGGCTTCTGGTTCGTTTTGACCACAAGGCGCCTGAGATCTAATTTCAGAGAGCCACCGTCAGGCATGGCGTCGCGGGCGTTAAGGGCCAGATTCATGAATGCCTGCTGCAGGCGGGTAATGTCTGCGTTAACGAAGTGGTCCGAATCATCGTAATCCAGATTGATGCCAATGCTCTCCTGCAAAGTTCGCTCCAGCAGATGAACCAGCCCCATGACAAATGACAGCAAGTCGACAGGTTTTTTCTCCATCACCAGGCTGCGGCTGAAGCTGAGAATCTGGTCAGTGAGGCGAGCTGCATGTCGCGCTTGCTCGTTAATAACGATCAATCGCTCCTGCGTCTTTAGAGATAGATTGGTAGATTTAAGCAGTATATCCGAATAGAGAACGATGACGGCCATGATGTTATTGAAATCGTGAGCGATGCCGGCTGCTAATTGACCGACGGTTGCCAGCCGTTCTTTCTGCTGTTGATATTGCTGTTGCCAACGCGCCTCCGTTACATCCCTCAGGGCTAGCGCCCAACCCCCTGAAAACGGCCCCGTTCCCGTCGAATTCGCAGTCACCTCAAAAATGCGCCGGCTGGGTTCCTGTACTACTAGCTCATGGTGCTGCGACCCTTTCGGCGGTGGTCCGAGAAATTCCTTGATGGGCCGGTTACCCAGATGCTCGAGTGGAGCGTCCTGATCTCCGTCTCCCAACAAGGCCAGGTACTCTTGGGCCAGCGGGTTGGCCAGCGCCACCTTCTGCTCGTCGTCAAGGAGCAACAGCCCCTCGGACACGGTATCCATGATGTGCTGTATTCGCTGGGCCTGTTCCTTAGTTTGCTGTAACAAATACAACCGTGCTGCCGCATCCCCCAACTGCTGGCCGATCGCCTCAGCCAGCGAGACCTCCTCTCGCGACCAGGTCCGCGCCTCTTTCGCTGCCATGGTCAACCAGCCATAGGGCTGACCCTCGGCCGTGATGGGAACGGTAATACAAGCACGGATGCCTTTACTTCCCAATATCGTGGCGATCTCCCCCCACTGGCTACTTGGCAATGTATGCAGAAAGTCCTCCACGACGAGCGTCTTGGTGAGGTTAATATCTCCTTCACGAGCAGACTGGATCAATCGATTCATCGCTTGGCCAAGCTGTCTCGGTAGGTCTTGAACCCAACTTAAACCCGCGATCCGTATCGCGCCATGCTCCATCCCCAAGGATCGCAAGGTATGGGTCAACGCCTTCTCCAACAAGGTCGGCAGATCGGTCGCGTTTACTGATTCCGCGATGATCGAGTTGAGAGTTTCCTGGTGCCTGGCCCGGATACGGGTTTCTTCAAGCAATCGCGCCGACTCAAGAACCTGGGCAGCGGCTTTGGCGGCGCTACTTCCCAAGGCTTTCTCCTCATCGGTAAAAACGCGGCGTTCTAGGGCGTCCAATCCAATCGTGCCCACGACCCGATCGCCAACAACCAGGGGTATGATCAACAGGGATTTCACACCCCGCTCTCGCATCAGCTCATGCAAAGGGGCCATCCGCGGGTCTGTCTGAGCATCGGCAATAGCCAGAGGTAGCTTACTCTCCAAAACAGTTTGCGTCGCCGGATTTCCTTCCACAGGGATCTCGACCTGCAACCCAGAGGGGCGGCCACCGGCTCGATACTCGGCCACGACCTGCAGTTTTTCACCCTTCTCATCCAAGAGGGCGGCGGCGGCCTGGGGTACGTCAAAGGCCAGGGCCAGCTCGCGGCAGGTCGTTTCAAAGACCGACAACGGCCCTTTCGAAGAGGACGCCGCGATGATCACCTGGTTTAGCAATGTAAGCTCACGGTTGCTCCGGCGGATTTCCTCTTCCGCCTGCTTCCTCCCGGTGATATCCTCGCCAGAACTGAGCAGACCCACGATGTCGCCAGCTGTGTTGGTTAGAAGCGTCGTATGCCAGGCAACAGTGCGCTCCTGTCCAGACCTGGTGACAATCGTGTTTTCATGATTTTTAGCAACCTCGACTTCGCCACTCATAAGCTTTTCAAAGACGTTTAGCGCCGATTGACGATCTCTTTCGGGCAGGCAGGTCTTGAACCAATTGCGGCCGATTAGTTCCATTTCCTCGTAACCAAGGAGGACCAGGCTTTGTTTGTTGGCCAACGCGATACAGCCCTCGTGATCCAGGGCGATGAACCCAACCCCGGCGATGTCCAAATACTGCTGCGTACGGGCTTTTTCGACCCGGATCGTCTCCTCCGCCCGTTTGCGCTCGGAGATATCCTTGTGCACCTCTACGAAATGGGTGATCCTCCCTACCGCGTCTTGGATAGGGGAGATGCTTGAGGCGACCCAGTAGTGTTCGCCGTTCTCCTTGCGATTGAGGATTTCTCCCCGCCATTGGTGACCGGAGGATATTACGTCCCAAATCTCTTTATTTTTCTGGTTCGTGTTTTCCCCTAGATCGAATACCGGAGTTCTAAGGACCCTATCTGAACTGTAACCTGTAAGTTGAGTGAACATCGGATTGACAAATTCGATGATGCCCTCGGCATTGAAGATCATGATAGGTACCGGAGCGTTCTTGAGGATGAGGGATACGCTTCGCAGCCGTTCTTCAGCCTGCTGGCGTTTGATCGTTTCTCTCCGAACCTCCACCAGCAATCGCTTATTCTGCACGACCAGGCGCTGATTTTTCAGGACATCGCTAATAGTTAAATAGACCTCGTCCAGGTCCCATGGCTTGGTGATGTAAGCCGAAGCCCCACTGCTCAGGGCGCTTATAGCCGTTTCAAGGGAGATGTAGTCGGTGAGGATTATGACCGCCATGTCAGGATGAATCCCGCGCAGAGAGGTGAATAGTTTCATCCCTTCCATCTCAGGCAGCCCCATATCCAGCAGAGCCAGGTTAAATATTCCCTCCCGAGCTTTCTCGACCGCTTCTCGGCCGCTCTCGGCCGTCTCCACTTCGTGGCCATTTTCGCCTAAGATGAGCGCCAGGCTCTTGCGGGTGTGTTTGGTACCGTCCACAAGCAGGATTCGCGTTATATCGTCCGCCCCTACACCTCTTTCTGGTCGGGCTATGACCGGCTTGTCGGCGATTTTATCAGTAATCATATGCCACCCATCCTGTTTTCAGTCTGCTCTCTACTGGTTCAACATTCAAACGGAACACCTCTATTCAGGCGACCTGCGCCATTTATTATGTTCCAGTCATTCTCAACTTTCCTGTTCACCGTGCCGGCTACCGCGGCCGTCTGGTTTCTGCGGTTCGTTATGGCGATTACCCGTCACGATTCCCCCATCGGGCTGTACGGCGCCCGCTTCCTGTAACTCGCGACGCAGGTAGTAGACCGTGGTTCGGTTTAGCCCGAGCTCGCCGGCCAATCTTGGGTTTGACTTTCCCTCGTTCAGGCCGCGCAACAGCAAAACGACCTGTATGGGACGCAGGTGCTTGCCTTCAAAGGGCGTACCCGTATACAAGTTGAAGGCCTGGTCGCAGACAAAACAACGGTAGACATCCAGCTGGCTCCGTTTAGTCCGGCGGAAAAGACGAGCCTGGCTCGCGTCTGTTCCGCATCGTGGGCAGCTTAATCCCTCTGGATGAAAGTGCTCGTGCAGCCACGTGGCGCCATGTTCATCCTCAGTCATATCCAAAGGCGGGAAATCCATGAATTTCAGTCTAGCACCCGGCACATATTTTGAACATGGTCATTCTTTCCTAGATTGGGGATCGGGGACTGGGGACTGGTAGCCAGTCGTTGGAACCACCATCCGTACGGGCGAAGCTTGCTTCGCCCAAGCCGAGTCCTCTCGGCCCAAGCCCATTCCTATGGGCCGTCCTCTCGGCCGATCAGGGACTGGGGATCAGGGATTGGTCGCTAGTCGCTAGTCGCTAGTCGCTGGTAGTGGGAACCACCATCTGTACGGGCGACGCTTGCTTCGCCCAAGCCGACTCTTGTCGGCCAGTCGCTGGTAGTTGGAACCACCATCCGTACCGGCGAAGCTTGCTTCGCCCAAGCCGAGTCCTCTCGGCCCGAGTCCTCTCGGCCGATCAGGGACTGGGGATCAGGGATCAGGGATTGGTCGCTAGTCGCTAGTCGCTAGTCGCTGGTAGTTGG
>JBARZW010000415.1:0-2306 GCA_049650305.1 Promineifilaceae bacterium (SeqCode) | reverse complement strand
GACGATGCGGTCGGCGTGATTGAGCCTGGACAGCGGTTAACGGTTTCCGAAGGGAGCGGCCGGGCTCGACCCTTGCAGACGAGAATGCTGGAGGGAATGGTTGTCACCGAGGGCGGTCCGGTGATCGGCATTGCCTTGGCGGTCTTGGAGCCCGGCCGGGAGACTATCCCCGTCTTTTTGACCTTACGCTAGGAGACGATGCCATGAGAAAAAGGATAAGCGCTCTTTTTGTGATGATCTTGTTCGGCTTGCTGCTGGCAAGCGTCGTCCTGGCTGTGGCCGGGGAACTCTCTCTATCATGGTGGTCGGTTGACGGCGGTGGCGGCCAGAGCATCGGCGGGGAATACGCGGTGCAAGGCGCAATCGGGCAACCCGAGGCCGGGACTGTTGTGGGTGATGATTATTTACTGACAGGTGGCTTCTGGGCTGGGCCTTCCGCGACCGGGTTCCCCGACTGGAGTTATTACATACCTTTGGTATTTACCTCGGATGAGGGAAAAAAAGGTGAGGAAATGCGCAAGGAATAAAATCTAGGTCACTATGAAAAGGGTTTGCCAACAATTACAAGCTGACACTCATCACGACCCCTGAGGCAACAATACTGAGCAGAAGGCAGCTGATTTCGCCTTGATCAATTCGCGCAGCCCGAACAGGCATTGTTCTGTCAGGCTTGATAATCTTTGGTCACATTCGAAAGATTGTTGGCTGTGACTTCTGGATAATAGTGAGCCCTTTTTTCTTCTATCACGCAGGCAAGGACGTCTTGAAATCCTTCTCGCCGGCTCGAATAGGTACCTTCAACCAGTTCTTTCTCGGGGGTAAGGGGCAGCTGAAGTACGGCGAATAGGCGCAGTAGGATACTATGCGTAGCAATAGACAAATCGCTTTTACTCTCGTGGCCCAATCTAGGGTAGAATGGAAACACAGCGGACTTACTGGAATCGACAGATTGTCGATTGGTCAACCCCAAAGGGGTAGATCGGGCGTGTCCTTCCTGATGTCTCCACAACAAAAGCAGGCAGCGATCTGCCACCTGATTTTGCATCTTGGGTAATTAATGAGTATTAACTACGGGCGGTCTGGAACAGTTCTTTAATTGCGACGACGATCATCGCACCAGAAACGAAGGCTACCACAAACGGCAGGATTAATTCAAAAGCCTTCCCTATGACGGGTACAGTATTTAGCGCCGCCGCCGAAACAGTTAACGCAATCGCAGCCAACAAAAAGCCTCGCGTATCTTTGGCGGTGACATTGAGAAGGCCGACGATCACGCCCAGGATTGCCAACACCCAGATCGCCCAGTCGGGTTGAAAGAAAAGCCCGGCGATCACGGCAATAACCAGGCCAATAATAAAGGCCCATTTGCCATATTTAGCAAAACTGTCAGTATTCATATTAATCTCCTTTCACTAAACGGAATAATAGGCGAATATTGGTGCAAACCGTCTTAAAGACGATGATGTGTTTCACTGTATTAGAACACTTATCCGGCAAACACGTTACGGACTTTTCTCTACTTTTGACGATGCAGAAGCCGAAAACTACAGAAAAAGATTTACATCACCTCAGGCGGGCGTTCTACACACCTCTCCCCCAGCAAGCTATACATCACCCCGCTAATCCGCTGGCGCTAGTCCGCATCCTGCGGGCGCTCTGGCCGCCATACCTGCAACCTGAGCCGGTCGCTGCGGGGAGGTTGTCGGAGTTTGTGAGACTTCTGTGAGACCCCTTTGCTATGCTTACATGGACTAGTGGGTTTAGTTGTCAGGAGATAGCGATGACCGAGCGTAAACTCAAGAAAGGCGTCGAAGAGACGAAAATTACTAAGCAAGCAAGCGAAGATCAGAGACAATCTGGTCCTCATCCAGCCGACGTCCTAAGGCAGGTGAAAGATGGACCTCCTTCAGCTCTGAGACCTGCCCAAGTCCTTGCTCTTCAGCGAACAGTTGGCAACGAAGTTGTACAGCAACTCATTACAAATCAAGCGAAATCTGGAGTCGTGCAACTACACATTGCTCCCGAGACAGAGGGCGTTTATGCTGAGAATTTTCCTGCCCTTGGTCAAACGCTGAAAGAAATAGTTGGAAACATCAGAACGGCAGGTGATCAACGAAACAAACTAGCGAGTGCGGCTGTGACATCCGCAGATTATGCCTGTGAAGGGGGAGGAGGGTCAGAATCAACCCAGTCGGGAGAAGATATATATGAAGGGGGAGGAGGGTCAGAATCTCCTCAGGGTGGTGAAGACATATATGAGGGGGGTGGATAACATCCACTCTAGCCCTTCGGGCGCTCCGAGCACC
>JBARZW010000414.1:0-2207 GCA_049650305.1 Promineifilaceae bacterium (SeqCode) | reverse complement strand
GAGATACCGACGCGCGCTGGCCATTCCCCTGGCATGATCGATCGCTTTGGAACGAAAAACTGTTGGAACAGTACAAGGCTGCCATCGGCCTTCGTCACAAGTATCCTTCGCTGCGAGAAGGCCGGTTCTCGCAAGAATATGCTGAAGGAAGCTGTTATGTCTTTTCGAGAGGCAGCGGGGGGGAAAGGCTGATCATCGGCCTAAATGCTGGGGAATCGAGCGCGGCAATCAATCTTAATGTTGGCGAATACTTCTCTGATGGTTCGACATTGTCAGTCGTCTACGGAGCGGCTGGCGATGCTTACCCGGTTCAAGACGGCCGACTGACAGTGGCGATTCCGGCGCGAACGGGTATTGTGCTCGCCCCCTCCAATCAACCAGCCGATTGATCATGCCAGGCAAATAGCAATCGATTCTCTCGTTCGGAGTCTAACCCTGCGCGCCATTCGTGCGCGCTATCCCGGCTGTTAGCCCACGATATCGTATCTTTTATTGTTTGCGCGAGTGACCGAAAGGAGAGACCGGCCGATATCGCTTTTTGCACATTAGTGGCCAGAAGTCCGGCATTCTCCTCATCGCTCAGCCATAGTGGTAGATCGCTCCATTCCTCCACTTTCGAGTCAGCCAGGAATTCTTTACTCACCCAGGTCAGCTGCGCACCCGCACCGGCGACCGCTATGCAGGTCTTAAGGAATTGGGACATATCTAATAAATAGTCAGGACCTGTCGCATTGTATACACCCGTTGCTCGATTCTCGATCTTCTCGACCATCCACTCAGCCAAATCGCGAACGTCTATGAACTGCACAGGCGCGTTTGGCGGATTAGGCGCAAGGATTTCACCTCCGCGTGCAGCGCGCACAGGCCAATAGGTGAACCGATCCGTCGGATCATGGGGACCGACAATGATACCAGGCCGGACTATCAGAGACTTTTCAGGAAATTCTGCCCCAACCTCATGTTCACAGAGGGCTTTGAGCGGACCATATGTCTTTTCATTGATCTCTTCGACAGAAGTATCAACCAATTCAGCAGCCGGATACTCTTCGTCAACTCCTGGCCTGCTAACGTCTCCATACGCAGAGATCGAAGAGACAAAAGTATAGTGATCAACTAAAGACGAAAGCAATCTCGCCGATGCGCCGACAACCCTTGGAACATACCCACAGGTATCGATGACCGCATCCCAAGAATTCCCTAACAGAATATCCAGACCTCCGTCCCGGTCACCGCGGAGCTTCTTCACCTCCGGAAACAGATCTGGGCTATGTTGCCCGCGATTGAAGAGAGTGATTTCGTGCCCTCTTTCGAGAGCCGTTTGAGCCAGGTGACGTCCCACAAATATCGTTCCACCGATTATCAGTATTTTCATTGTAGTTCGCGATCTCCAGTTAGTTGCATCAACTACCTTTTTTATGATTCCATTCGTTCACCGAGCGGCTTGGGCTGGCACAATCCTACTATCAGAATTAATTCAGTTAATGTTTGCCTGGTTTACATGAGTACCGGTCTAAGTATAGTGAATCCTTCTGAAAGACAAACCGTCCTTTCAAACCCGGTCAGGGAAATCAGAGCCCGTTTCAATATCTAATTAAAGACTGGTTTGCCATTGTTGGCACTACGTTTGCTGGGAAAGAAGGCTCCAGGATGGGCGTGTCCAAAGACGGGACTGGAGACCCCTCTTTGGACTTGGTAGAATTATGCTAGATTTGTGGCTACAATAGTTGGTTATCTGTTTCAAGAATCCATCTAGACCGCGGATCACCCTGGCAATCGGAATCAGAATAGGTCTATTGATCTTCTGGCAAGGGAGAATGAGATGCCTTGGTGGAATTAAACGCCTAATTTTTTGGCGAATGACATTGAATAACAAATAGTAAAGGCAATCATAATGATCGTAGGTGTAAAAGAAGGCAGCATTCAGAAAAGCACGGCAGATACCATCGTCGTCAATCTTTTTGAGGATGTCACGAATCCGGGTGGAGCGACTGGCGCTGTTGATAGTGCGCTCGAGGGAGCTATTAGCGAATTGGTCGCCAACGGAGATCTTAGCGGCGCGGCGGGAGAAGTAGGAATCTTATATCCTCGCGGTGCGATACCAGCGAAGCGAGTATTGGTGGTTGGGCTCGGCAAGGCAGATAACTTCGATCAAGAAGGTGTGCGAAAAGCCGCGGCGACTGCCATAAAAAGGGCAGGCGAGCTTGGAG
>JBARZW010000413.1:0-2884 GCA_049650305.1 Promineifilaceae bacterium (SeqCode) | reverse complement strand
CTGGTTGGATAACAGCCGGGATTGGCTACGAGACGGGCTGCAGGCAGCTTTTCCCGAGAAAACTCAGTTAATCCGTAAACCGCTTCAGCCAGCAGCCATGGGGCTGGATGTTCGAGACCATACCACTCCTTGTAAGTAGCAGCGTCTTTTAATCGAAAATCAGCGCTGAGATCGATGACTCGGGCCCCGGCTTCCAGCGCGGATACGGCTATTGGTGCGGCCATCCCATGGGGCAGGCATAGAAATACGACATCTACTTCCTCAAAGGGGGCTACCTCTGGTTTGATAAGCGGAACGTCTGGCCCACCCGGGAATTGCTCTGAAATATTTTGTCCAGCATGAGAATGAGACGTGGCAAACCGGATTGAGACCTCCTAATGCCTGGTCAGGATCTTTACCAGTTCATAGCCGGTGTATCCAGTTGCCCCAAATATCCCTGCCTTTATCACCAACACTCCTTCAATCAACATGCGCCTCGTTGTGCGCCTGAAAACAAAAAAACCCGCCAGCCGCCCATATCGGTCCGACCCCATCCCAGATCGACGCAATTTACCAGGATAATGGTTCCCCTTAACTCGCTAGCCAGGATCCTTATCATCTCATTGAGGGCTCTCTTCGAACTCCTCTAGGCCAGTCCACCTCTACAAATTGTGCTTTTGGGCCATAAAATACAATTTCCTTTAGTGAACTATGATAATATATCTAATGCCAATTGATCCCCTTCCTACCCTATCTTTCTACTCTGCTGACCCGCTCCCGGTTTGAGATTTTCGGGTTTAGCGAATTCCCTACCACTCTCGCGGCCTCGGTCTTGCACCCTGCGGTGTCGCCTGCACGGCGATTAATCTCTCTCTGATCAGCCTGGCCACGGTCGCGGCCGGTCTTCATAGAAGCTGCACACAAAAACGTAGTAGCTGAATATTACCGCATTTTTAATCGCCGAGATCAAGCTAGTGAGAAACGGTTCGAGAAATCTGCGATTGCGACGCCAATGGTCGTCGACTGTTAAACAGCGAGCGTGCAAGCCACCTTCACGTTCTACCGAACCAGTTCAGACGCGACGCCTATTCGCCGCGCTGTTCTTCACCAGGTTCACCGGCTGAGCTGCGCCAATCAGTTAGCATGCGTTCGGCCTCACGGCCCGCCAGTTCGCGGCCGCCTAGACCAAAGGCCAGCGCGCCGGCCAAGATTATGCCACCCAGTACCAGACCGAATGCCAGATTGACGATATCGTTGGCCACTCCAAGCTCGCGTAGGGCCATGGCGATTGCCAGGGCTAGGATAGCAATCCGTGCCGATGTGCTCCAGAAGCGAGCATTCGCTCCGCCGGCGCTAGACACAATTCCCTGGGCCAGATTAGCGAAGTACAGACCAACCGCAACGATGACCAACGCCAGAACAAGCCGGAAAAAGAAGTCCACCCATCCGGTCAGAATGAGAGACAGCGATTCCGATCCCAGCAGATCGGCCGCTCCAACCACGGCCAGCAAGATGATGGCCAACATTACCAAATAGCCGACAAGCTGTGAGGGCGTGCGCGTGCCGGTGTAATTGATGCCAATCCTGCCCGGCCACTCATCGAACTTCAGCCCGGTCAGTATCTCCACTACCAGTTGGGAGACCAGGCGGGCGATGAGGTAGGCGACCAGCAAGACCAGAAGCGCACCGATGAACGAGGGGATGGCGTCCAGAATAACTGTCAACACGGACGTCGCCGGCTGGGAAATTGCCTCAATCGCTAGCGCGTCCAGTGCGGCGATTACAACCAGCAACAACACCACGGCATAGGTGAGCGTTCCCAGCAACCTGGACAGCGTTTGTTCGCCCGTCAGGCCAATGCGCTGACCCAGGACATCCACTACATGGACTGCCGTGAGCAGGCTCGTCACAAGCTGGCGCAAGACCCGGGCTACTAGCCAGCCCACAAGCAGAATGACCGAAGCGGCGACGATATTGGGCAGGTAGTTAAAAAACGCCCCAATAGCTACCTGGAAGGGTTCCGAAATGGCCGAGATACCCAGCGCATCAAGAATGGCCGGTAAAAATAGCAGGATAACCAACCAGAAGGTTAGCGTTCCGACCGTTTCAGTAACGGAAACCGCTTCATCCTCTCGCAGCGCGCCGTATTGGGTCAGGCGTTCGTCCAGCTTGGCTAGATTCAACAGGCGGACGACGATCGCCTTCAAGATAACAGCCACAAGCCAAGCGCCGACCGATAGCAACAGGGCTCCTATGATCCCCGGAATATATTCGCTCGATACCCTGGTCAGCAACGGGTTGATAGCGGCATTAATGGCCGCCAGATTCAGCCGCTGAATGGCCCCAACGATGGCCAGAAGGAAGAGGCTCCAAAAGACGACCCTCCCAATCACGTCCTCGACGTTGATCTGGGGTAGGCCGAAGTCGTCGCTGAGGCGTTTCGCGATCCGGTTATCAACCTCGACGCGCAGGAGCATACGGCGAACCACGCCAGCCACTAACCGTGCCACGATGTAGCCGACGATGATAATCGCCAAGGCTATCATCAGGTTGACCAGGCCAACCCCCAGGGTTTCAATTAGCACATCTTGTAGCTGTTCCATTTGTAATCCTCCTATTTTCGTTCCCGGTAACCAAAATTAAATTTGCCAACGAGCCTCCTTAAAAGATGACGGCTGGCAGGCAGCCACTGCGCGGCTGAGAGCCCGATTGTCTCCTTTTCAAAGAGCTCGGGCGGCGCTCCTAGGGCAGGTCGGCATACGCTTACCGCTTCGCCGAATCGCCCATCGCCCAGCTGTGCGGCCCTCATTTCTGTTTGCCTGACCCATTGCAAATAGCAATATATCATACCGTATAAGCTAGCTTGCGCCTAGAGGTCAGAACAGCCAGTTCCTAACTATTGCAC
>JBARZW010000412.1:0-5829 GCA_049650305.1 Promineifilaceae bacterium (SeqCode) | reverse complement strand
CATCGTCTCTGTGGTAGAGGCTGTCGAACATCAGCCGTAAGACGTTCTGTGTCTGGCGCCCCTTGAGGAATTTTGGATCAACCGCAATGATGTCCGATACTTCCGAAATCGTAAGTTGACCGCTGGGTCCTTCCTCTTGAACGACCTCTTCGACCACCGGTTCCGGGGCTTCTGCGATGACGGTCACAGGCACCTCAACGATCCGGGTCACCTCGACACTCTCGCCTTCCTCGATGATCGTCTCGGTGACGACCACGGTTCTCACCACCTCAACCTCAGTTGGCTCGGCCTGGCAGGCCGCCAATAAGCCAATAGCCAGTAACAGGAAAATAACGACCAATACGCTGGACCAAGAAAACTTCTTATACATTTCCTCTCCTCCTCCAACCAAAAACGCTCAGTCTGTATGAGCTTCATTCGGATACCAACACCAACGTGCCGGTCTTGAATAGCCGGCGCTCGGGTCGCAATGAAGTTATACTTGCACCTCCTTTTCTACGAGTGATTCTACAACCATTCTTGTTTTGACCAAGCAGCTTTGCCGATAATAATTCGTGCGCCTACTCCACGATGTCCAGGGGAACCAGCTCGCGGAGCATCACCCGCAGCGCACGTTCTGGGTCTATGCGACCATACATGCCACCCAGGATTGACACCAGGTACGAGGCATCGAGGAGTACCGGCCCATTGGGCCGTAGCACACCCGGTTCGTCGGGATTGTAAAGCGCGCCCTGGGCAATAAGGCTCAAATCTTTCATTAAATGCCTGTTACCACTCTTCATCTTGTGGTAGATCGTGCCACCGATGAGCAACGTGGTTACCGGCTGGTTGAAAAAATTAACCCCGTATTGCATGAAATACGTCTCGGTCTCTTCCACATGGCCCAGGTTGCGCCTGGTGGCGACGTTCATGATCTCGCGGGCCAGGAAAGAGCGGGTCGCATTTTCCAGGCGCGTTTGGGGCATGTCTAGCGGGTGCGCCGACACCCAGGTCAGATAACCGGCTAAATCCACCGAAATGCGCTTGCTTGTCCGGCTGACAAATTGGCTGAACTGATCGAGGGGATCCAGCGTTATCGCAGGATAGCGCTCAGTCAGGAATCGGTTGAGATCGCGAGACATACCCCCGTTCTGATAGCGCAGGATCTCTTTGATGTTCTCGGCATTATAGCTGAGTCCGTATTTTCCCTCCACCCGGCGATAAGCCAGAGGTGTGTTGGGGGTCTTGAGGATGGCGCGTTTCAATCGTTTGGCGTGGTCGCGTCCCGGGTAGGTATAGAGCGGATTGTCGAGAACGTTGGAATAAAAGTCGGTCGTCGCTCCACCGATATCCAGGGCCATGATGCTGCCCAATCCTGCCTGATCCCCATACCCTTTGGCCAGTAGATTGATCCCGCGGAAAGCGGCGCGGGGTGTGGGGATGAACTTCTCATTCATATACTTTTCGGCCACATCAAACCCCTTACCCCGGATGATGACCGTTTGAAACAGCTCCCGAATGGCCTCATTAACGACCTCGATGTGGAAGGTATTCACCTCAGGCATGACATTCTCAGTCATCCGGATGTCAATCCGGTTGTCCGTGAAAATGCGTTCCACTTTGTCCAGGCAGTCCTGGTTACCGGCGTAAATAACTGGCACGCCATAATCAGTATGGCTGGCGTACTGGGCATTTTCGGCCAGCATGCGGGCATTGTGAACCTGGGTTTCGGTATCACCACCATAGTCAACGCCCCCGGCCAGGAGGATGATCTCAGGCTGTTCTACTTCGTAAATCTGCCGCGCTTGTTCTAGCGTGAGTTTGCCTTCGTAGCTATTCAACAGTTTGGCCCCGGCCGTAAGGGCAGCCAGGTCGGCGGCAAATCCGCTTTCATCCTTGACCAGGCTGACGGTGACCATCTTCAAACCGCCCTTGGCGCTGGAGCAGGGGAGACGTACGTCAAATCTGTTCATCGACGCCTCGAGAGGACGCCAGTCGCCCTGTTCCTGGCATTCGGGCAGCACCCCCAGGCCATTTGCCAACCCCTCACGGATATCGTCGGGCGTGGTCGGCTCGTAGCGCAATTGAAACTGTTCAGTTTCGGCGTCGAGAATCCCGACCTTGGTGAAAGTGCTGCCGAAATCTACGACCAGGACTTTTAGCTTGTCCAAATCCTTTTTACGCAGGCCCAGACTTCGCCGCGCCTTCAACACAGTCGCCCGGTTAATCGGTTCGACTTCCTCGGTAATGAAGCTCTCGTCGGCCGCTTCCCGGATGTTTTCGTCGAAGTACCAGGGGAATCGCTGGCGAACGAGGTCGACCCGCTCAAACTCACTGGACACCTTAATGCCGTAACACTCGTCAATGCAACACATCCCGTTCACTACTTTGATCCGGCAGGCCCCGGACAGTTGGTAGCGGCGGTCAACGACGGTGACGTGCGGCGCCTGATAAAGACCAATCTGCAAGCCCAGATCGAGAGAGTCGGGGCTAACGACGCCACAGGTTCCGGTCCGATAATTGCCCTCGTCGGCAAATGAGAGCACTGCCGTTTCGAAATTGCGTTCGGGATCGTCGTCCGGCTCTTTCGCCCAGTCCCAGAAGTTCTCCACCGTGACCGGGCCACGATAGCCACCGATGAGTGCGCCGTGGAGGACATTGTATAGCGCCCCCTCTTTTAGATCGCGCTTGCGGGCCTGGAGAATGGGATCGGACCAAATATCAGGCACATGACCCTTCTGAAAGTCCCAGCAGACTTGTTTCACCAGCTCGCACGATTCGATGATGTCTTCCGCCTTGGCCTCGTGGTGGGCTTCAGGGAAGGACACGACGTGCAAGATATCAGGTTCCATATAGAGTTGAGTGTAGGTTCCGAAGGCCAGGTGACCTTTGGCCTGGTGCAGGTTGGGTGGGAAGCTGGGCAAGCCGGAGCGAGTTTCGCGGATGATGTTGAAATCAAAGTGCCGGGTCAATGGCTCGACCAGCTCGTAGGCCGCTTTCATTTTGGCCAGATCGTCCATGGCACTGATTTCGGGGGGCAACTCAAACATCATCTGCATCACGTAATGTTTGACCCCCAGCTTGAGGGCAATGAGGGCACACAGCACGTGGTCAGTTACCTGCATGTCGTCGGAAGCGTAGCGCAGGCCCCACTGGTGCGGGTCATTGATCTCCACCGGCTTGCCCTGCTGAGCCCACCAGCGAATGACGCTGAAATGCTCGGTGAAGCTGTCCCGAATGGAAATGGGGCCGCGACCATCCAACTCGTTGTAGAAGAAGACTGGCACGGCCGGGAAGCAACTGTTGAGGTACTCTTGCCACAAGTGGGCAAGGGCCAACAATTCATCGGTGCCGGTGTAGATGCGTGTCATTGGGAAGTTGCCCCGTCTGGTCGCAGCCTTGAGCCGAGACAGGTCTTCCAGGGTGCGAATAGGCGCGCCACCCTGGCCACGCAAATATTTATCGGGATCTTCTGCGCCGCGGATGAACTTGGCCAACATTTCCTGGGATGGTTGGTCAGGCGCCAGAGATACGATCTCAAAGGCATGGGCGTCGGCCAGTTTTTCGACAGCCTCTACCGTTGGCTCAATCGTGTCGGCGGCGATGCCAATGTGAGCCCGGAGAATTGGTCGATCTTCCAGTTCTCGGACCTGTTTAATACGCTCTACCAGAGAGTCGGACCATTCAATAGCTTGCTCTTGCCTGCTCAGCGCCCTTCCTTGAGCGAAACCCTCCAGCTCCTCCATCGTGATGAAGTCATCGGCGACAAGTTGGAAGAAACCCTGGAACTCTTCCTGTTCTCGGTAGGCCAGGGCGACCGCGTCGAGGTCAAAATGGCGTTCATCTTCAGGTGTGAAGGGATCCGGCTCCAGTGGGACGCCAGTCATCGCCCGAATCACGTTAGCCGCAGGACGCAGTCCACTGAAGGCGTAGCGAATGCCACTTCGGCGGGGATGCAAGCCATGTTGCGTAGCCAGCTCGACGAATTCGCCGACGAGCTTGTCCACATGTAGGTCACCCAGGCGCATCGAGATGCCAACCACTTCCGGGCGCGCCTCACGGATCTTGCTGACAAGTTCGGGGATGGGCACAGCCGGCCCCAGCTTGACGGCGATGTAACCTAGATCCTTATCTTCCATCCATTCAGCAAAGTTTTCGACACCCAGGTTGTGTACACAGGCGCCAATGGCGGCAACCATCACTCGCCGCTTATGGGCTTCGTTGGAAAAATCCTTGTCTTTAGGGGACAATTGTTAACTACCTCCCCGATACAAATGTGTCATTCTGTTTGCGAGATTTGCGTGAGATGCCAGCCCCGAAAACGTCTGGATTCCGTAGACTTGCGGGGCGCGGGTTTCGGCCAGATCGGGGCCAGAGAGTGTCCCATTGGCCATGTATTGTCTGCCCAGCCGTGCTTGCGCCCAAACAATAACTTTATCAATAGTAGGTGTGCGCACGTCTACCAGTTCGGCCATGCCGCGAATCACAGCCAGGCCATACGGTACGTCTTCCGACAGGTATCGGGCCGTATAATCTACCATAAACGTATCCGGACCTGTTGACCTGGTGGGGAATCGCAACCCAGCATATGCCCGGTTGGTATTGAAGGCCCGTTGTAATGTGCTTCCGTCGGATATGTAGTTGGGGTAGGAGCGGAGAAGCCAATCGTAGACAGGAAGCACTTCATTCGTTTTGAAATCTGGTAGGCGGTCGGCCAGTTCAACGGTTATCGCCTGAACTTCATCGCTCATGGCCTGAAGGAGCTCAGCCGTGGTTGGATCGACGCCCTGATAGAAGAGGGGAATTTCGTTCTGGCCAAAGGTTTTGCTTTCTTTATTGCGTGATAGGCCATACATAATGCCGGGGTGGATGAGTTGACCGGTATTGGCCAACGTTAACGTCAGAAACGAGTCTACTGCGACCAACTCCAGGCCGAAGAGAGTGGTTAGTTGTCGGGTCCAATCAGAGCTCTCGTCAGGAGGAGAGATGGCAAACGCTGTTTCAGCTTTAGTCCCTAAAATATCTACTGTTTGCCCGTAGATGGCGATGCGACAGGCCCAGGGCAAAGTCTGTAAACCAAAGATGCGCGGCGACAATCCCCTTTCGTTCAATATGGAACGGGCCTGGAAATCAAAGCCACTCCTGGCTGGCACAGCGCCCAGGCTTACATTGGGTTTTATAAAGCCAGCAATGGCTTCCAATGTGGGACCATGGGCAAAGGCAGGCAGGGCCAGCAGGATTACGTCCGACTCTGGGATAACCTCGGCCGGATTGGCACTGACGTGGTGAGGGAAGCCAACGATGGATTCGCAGGCGAACCTGGCTGTTATCCCTCCCGCAGCCGTTATGCCTGCCCGCAGCCGTCCAGCTTCGTCAGCCAATGGAGCATAAACATCAACTTCCCAGCCGGCTTTTGCCGCTAAGGCGATGAGTACGTGGGCAGCATTGCCGCCGCCGCAGATGGTTAATCTGGGCATCGGTCAGTCACTTAGTAGCATATCATTCTCTAGATAGAATGTGTCGATCCGCTGCAGCGCTTCCAAACTCTCTTGGGGCCTCTCGGCAACAATAGCGGCACTGATCAGATCGATGAGCGACAAAACACCGCTGAGCGAACGGCTGTGAACCGCGCCCTCGATGTCAGTTATGAAGACATGGTCGGCTAATGTGGCTACGGGAGCCACCGGGCTATCCGTGATGGCGATGCAAGTTGCGCCAGCAGCGCGTGCTGCTTCGGCAGCCTCAACTGTACTACGAAGATAGCGCCAAACGCTGATGACGATGACCAGATCCTGGTCCGTAAGCCGCGAAATCTCCAACAGTTGGCTCATCCCGCCATCGGTGCAAGCC
>JBARZW010000411.1:0-4040 GCA_049650305.1 Promineifilaceae bacterium (SeqCode) | reverse complement strand
GTGCCATCTCAGAACGGGAAATTGCTTGAGACGATTATGGCTAAAGGGATTTCCTTTCACGTAGCCTCCTTTGCTAAGGGAAAGGGGATGCGGGTGCCTGACAACGATTATCGATATCGCGATGATGCATCCGTTGATGAGTACTTTCAGAATTGGGGGCGGGTTTTGGGACAGATGCACGCAAGAGCAAAGACATACCGGCCCCCGAGTGAACATGTGAAGCGCTCCGACTGGTTCGAACTACATAGGCCTGAGGAGTTGATCGAAGCAAGGGTGCCGGAGCGATTATCAATTGTACGTGACCGGCTTCAATCCCTCTTTGAAGCCCTAAGATCGCTGGAGCGGGATCGGGACTCTTATGGACTAATCCACGGGGACTTCAATGATGGTAACTTCACCGTCGACTACACAAACGGGGACATCACGGTCTTTGATTTCGACGATTGCTGTTATTTCTGGTTCGTATACGAGCTAGCTTCGGGCTGGGAGGGAGGGGTAGGTAGGATCATGTTCGCCGATCTGGACAAACGAAAGAGCTACATGGATCACTACTTCGAGCAGGTTTTGGAGGGCTACAGCCGGGAGAATGATCTAGATCCTGAATGGCTGTCCCGACTGCCTCTGTTCCTGAAATTGGTACAGGCGGAAGAACTGCTCCATTTCGTTCAATACATCGATATGCCTGACGAATCGATGCAAGCCAGGCTCAAATACCTGATCAGGTGCATTGAAGATGACATTCCCTACCTGGGTTTCTTCGATAGCATCTACTCTCCGGAAAAGCCCTTCTCGTTATGAACCAAAATGCCGTTTTCGGCACAATCCTTGTTACGACACCATTCAATATTCTCGCAAAAAAAGCCTCTGCCAGAAGTATGAAAAGGTCGCGATGGAAGACCTCTAGCAAAGTTCGGAATCCCCCCTAACTGGATTTGAACTGAACGCCTAATATGTCCATTGCCGACATTGAATTTCTGCACCCTTTCACCGGGGAGCATACTCTGTGACGGAAGCGGATAGCATCTGCCGGCTATGTTATAATCACGCTCAGTCATATTCCCGTGCTGATTGCACCCAGCGGCGGAAATTGCTTATCGTCAAAAAATATACGAGTAGATGGACGCATCCGAATCAGCAGAAAATCGCAGGAAAGCGCGAGAACAGGAAATCGAGGACTTACTCGCGAGGCGCACTCGGGAGTTGGCTTTTGTTCAGGCTCAAATAGAGGCACTTTTCGCGAGCTCGCCTCTCGCAATCGGTACCGCGTCGCTTGACGGTGAAATTTTGTCGGCCAATGCCACGATGGCCCAGATGTTCGGATATTCGGATGATGAGTTGATCGGGACCAACGTGGCCGATTTTTTCCAACAGCCGGGCCGGCGAAAGGAGATAATAAGGCGACTGATGTCTAGTAAAATCGTCCAAACTCAGGGGCAACAGCTCAGACGTAAAGACGGTACCCTCTTTTATGCCAATATCACCGAGAGCATCCTGGAAAAGGAAAATCAAGAGGTAATCCTGGGTGTGGTGGACGATATCACCGACCAAATAACGGCCGAGCAGGCGTTGAAGGAAAAAGACGAAGCAGCGGCCGTCGCCGCTGAACGCAACCGCATAGCCAACGAGCTGCACGACTCGGTAACCCAGGCCCTCTATTCGGCGAGCCTGATCGCCGAGGCCTTGCCCAAGGTTTGGGCAGAACAACCGGAAGAGGCTATGCGCAGCTTGGAGGAGCTTAGGATGCTCACCCAAGGAGCGCAAGCCGAGATGCGCACACTGCTGCTTGAGCTCCGACCGGGCGAACTGGCTGATCGCAAACTAAGCGAACTGCTGCGCCAATTGACTGATGCGATGTCCGCTCGTACAGATCTGCCGATCTCATTGACGGTCGCCGGCGACTGTCAACTTCCCACTGAGGTGCAGATCGCTTATTATCGCATTACCCAAGAGGCTTTAAACAATATCAATAAACACGCCAGGGCCAGCCGGGCCTGGATTAACCTGCGGTGTGGTCAAGACCGTGTCACGCTCCGCGTCGGTGATAATGGCCGTGGTTTTAATCCGGAGTCCCGACAAGTTCACCAGTTGGGTCTTCAGATAATACGCGAACGAGCTGAGGCTATCGGCGCAGATCTAACCATCGAAAGCCGGCCAAGCCAGGGCACGGAAGTGAAGGTTATTTGGCAGGTTACCGAATAGGCGGCATATAATCAGGTGTTGACCGTATGCCTGGCTAATGCGGGCTGACAAAAATCTCAGTCTTTAAGATTTGAACCCATATTTGCTAAATTACATCACCATGGGCATTTAGTTCTATGAATGAATCAGAATCCATCCGCGTGCTCAGTGTGGATGATCATGAACTTCTCCGGCGCGGCATCCGTTTCTCGATGCTATCCTTTGACGACCTGGAGTTGGTCGGCGAAGCCGCCGATCGGGAGGAAGCGCTGGTGATGTGTGCGGAAACAAGCCCGGACGTGGTGCTGATGGATATGCATTTGACCAGTGAAATGGATGGCATCGCCGCCATCCGGGGGATTCGGGAGCGTTTTCCCAAAATCCAGGTCGTCGCCCTGAGTAGTTTCTTCGACCGTAATCTGGTCCAGAATGCTATGCAGGCCGGGGCGATTGGTTATTTGGTTAAAGGTGTCTCTGGCGAAGAACTGGCCGAATCTATTCGAGCGGCCCATGCAGGCCGGCCGGTCCTGGGGATCGAAGCGGTGAATGCCCTTGTGCAGCCGGCTGAATCAAAATCCGGGCCAGGGCATGATCTCACCAGTCGAGAACGGGAGGTCCTGGCTTTCCTTGTCGAAGGGCTTTCTAACGCCGAAATCGCCGCCCAACTGCATGTCACTATCGCCGCCGTTAAGTATCATGTGAGTAATATCCTCTCCAAATTGGGGGCGACCAACCGCACAGAAGCGGCCGCCCGTGCCCGGCAACACGGCCTCGTTTCCAAGTCTGACTAAACCTCGAAGGTCTTTGAGACCTACGAGGTTTCTAGACCTAGCCATAAGGAACCTAGCCGTAAGGCTAGGCCTCCACCCTATCCCCGAATTAGCCCTTTACTCCCCATCTGCCTAGTGCAGAAGGCGAGCATATAGTTCATGATGTCTACAAGCGGTAATCTACAAATGCGCGCATCCGTGTGGGCCAGAATGGCCCCATTGTTTGGAGGATTAAGAATATGCAGCTGCCCGAATACATCACCATAACAGAAGTGCAGCGGGTTTGCCGGGAGTTGGGTTTTCGTGATTGGACGAATTTAACCAGCACAGAGGTACTGGCCGAAGAGGCAAGGGCGTTACGAGTCGAGGTTGGCGGGGAGGCTTTACAAATACCGCTTGAGGAGTTCCAAAACGGGCTTGAGATAGAACTAGAGCATGGCCTGACCTTTCCAGACGCCAATGTTTCTAATAACCACCCCGTCGTGACTGCCCGGATCGTTCTGGCCCATTTGAAGGAGATGCTGGATTACTACAGCCGCCTGGAAGTGGCCGAAATTGAAGGGGATATGTTGAAAGCTAGTATCGCCAATGATCCGGAGAAGTTGGCGGCCAAATACGATAAACTGATCGCGGCCCGGCTCAAATTGAGCCAATGGGAATCAAAAAGTAAGTCGTAGCGTGCGTGTATTAATCGCCGTCCGGCAGGAGACCATGCGCCGGGCCTTGAAGACGCTGCTAGATACCCGGCCAGGGCTTGAGGTGGTCGGCGAAGCGGCCAATAAGAAGGAGTTGATAAGTCAGGTTGAAAGCGCCCGGCCACATCTCCTGCTGTTAGACGAGGACCTTTCTGATGAACCTATGGCCGATCTGATCGCAGCTCTTCAGCAGGTCGATCCCCCTCCGATGGTGATGGTTCTAGGCGGACGTTCGGAATCAGGGGAGGCATATCTAGAGACCGGCGCCGTGGCCTTTGTAAACAGCAGCGACCCCCCAAAGAGTTTGCTAACGGCGATTGAAGAAATTCGTTTTCGGAGTAACCGTGTATAGTGAACTTATCGTGCTGATCCTCACCGGAGAGGGAGATTCAGACAT
>JBARZW010000410.1:0-3379 GCA_049650305.1 Promineifilaceae bacterium (SeqCode) | reverse complement strand
ATGAACCATTCCCTTTGATACTGTTTTCTCATGGATTAAGTGGACTCCGCATGCAGAACACGGCTCAGTTTGAGGAATTGGCCAGTCAAGGTTACATCGTTGCCAGTGTCGATCACACATTCGATAGTGTCATCACAATTATGCCAGACGGCCGTGCGATTTTGCACCATGGTCAAACAGTGATGCCAGAAGGAGTTTCGACGGTCCTGTCAGGCCGGCAACTGCTAGGAGTGCGCATTCAGGACCTAGCCACAGCGCTCACGTTTCTTGAAAGTAAAAATCGTGATCCAGATAGTTTTCTCCATGAACGAATAGATCTAGACAAGATTGGCGTCATGGGTCATTCGACAGGCGGTGGGACAGCCATCGAATTCTGCGCGCACTCTACACAATGCCAGGCCGTCCTTGTTCTAGATGGCTGGCTCGAGCCATTATTAGAAGAAACATTAGGCCAGTCACTCAGCCAACCTTCGATGTTTTTGAGTACCAATGAGTGGCTGGGCAGTGAGAACAAAGCAATTGGGGAAATGTTCATCGACCACCAAGATCGGGACAGCTATCAAGTAACCATTGAGGAGATGGGGCATAACAACTTTACTGACATCCCTTTGCTCACACTCATTGGCGCCCAGATTGGCCTCAGCGGGCAAATTAACGGCGCCCGGGGGATTAAGATCCTGAATGAATACAACCTGGCGTTTTTTAACCGCTATCTAAAGAACTCTGATGACCCGATCCTAGAAAAGATTGCCGAGCAATACTGGGAAGTGAGTTTCGAATCCAACTAAGCCTGCAGCAACATTTTTTCTGCTGCGGTTTCACCCATTAGCTCGCTTACCCTAATTCACGAGAGGACCTGGATTGAGTTAACTCCGGTGAGCAGGTCTTGTTGTCAGGGAGTTGTCGGAGTTCGCGGCACGGGTCCTGTTGCGAATAACGCTGTCAATGGTCTAGGGGGCAATCAATTCCCGGCGCATTTGAACGGTCGAAATACCTTTGACCTGATTGACCTGCACCGGTAAATTCGCCAAACGACTGGCCAATGCGACTAGAGGATCCGATGAGAAGTATTTTCAAAAGCTAAAGAAAGTGAATAATAGATTTGTCGAATTCTACCGGTTCAGAAATTGTGAAAATGGTCTCAGGTAGAATTGAAATCCTAAGCATGGGGTGGGTGAGGCATACCATAGATTAGGATCTGGAGACGATCATGATGTCCTACGATGATACGATCAGCGATCTAGCTCATGACCCTGAGCAGTTGGAACAGGTATATCAAGTCGTGCTAAAAACGGGCGATGCAGAGTCCTTCAAAGAAGCTATAGATGCCGGCCACACGAAGGAACCAGAAAACCTGCTCTACGCCGCCTGGTTCCACCGATTGAAGTACACCGCTGCTCAGGCGAAAGGCCATGTCGTCGCTTGGGCCTGGGTTGTCCCCCTTGGCGCAATCAACGCCGTATTGTTCTGGTGGTTATCAGGCGATCAATTTACGATCACAATAACAGGCTTCCAGGGCGCTGAACGTGAGTTCCTTCCCGTAATCGCCTTATTGGCCTCTTCGCTCACCGCCGTACTTGTACTGGTCTATCTCACAGTAGTAGGTCGAGGGGATCGGCGTCTGAGCGCGCTCATTGGGATCTTACTTCTAATCGCCGGCGCTTATGTGCTGCTGATCTACTCTCAAACAGGTATCAGGTTCTTCCAGGAACAATACCTCACCTTGATGGTGCTGCATTTGCCTCTGCTGGCCTGGGCAGGTGTGGGCGCTTTTCTTATCGCTAGGCACAGGGATCCGGCCAATCGGATAAGCTTCCTGATCAAATCACTGGAGGTTATTGGTGCTGGTGGCATGTTCCTCATTGTCTTAGGCTTGTTCACCGCGATCACCATCGGCTTATTTCAAGCCTTGGATGTCGATTTCCCAGAGACGGTGCTGCGGCTGTTCATCGCCGGTGGTACCGGATTGATAGCGGTGGTAGCTTCGGCCGTGGTATACAACCCAACCGTGCCCTCGGCCGAACAATCATTTGACCAGGGGATTTACAGGTTAGCTTCTCCCTTGGTGCGCGCTTTGCTGCCTTTGACGCTCTTGGTGTTGATCGCCTACATTCTCTTTATCCCATTTAACTTTCGGGCTCCTTTTGACAGTCGCGAAGTACTAATCATTTATAATGTTATGCTCTTCGCAGTCATTGCTCTCCTATTGGGGGCCGCTTGGATCAGACCTGGCGAACTCTCATCACGCATGACGAGTTGGCTGCGCTGGTCCGTCATAGCCGTTGCCGCACTCGCCCTAATCGTTAGCTTATACGCCCTGGCTGCCATCCTTTACCGGACCAACATAGACCGGCTCACACCGAATCGATTCGCCATTATTGGCTGGAATGTGCTTAACATTGGACTGCTAATTCTGATACTAGTGCTGCAGTTTCGGGCTAGAGAGAGGCGATTCCAGGAGGGCCTCTATCGTGCTTACAGCGCTGGAACTGTTGCCTATGCGCTTTGGGCCGTGATAGTGATAGTGGCTATTCCCTGGCTGTTCGGTGTTAATAAAGAGGCGGTGGAGTCGCTGCCTGTAACTGTGCAGAAGCTCGTCTACGAACAACCCGAACCGATTTTGCTAAAATGCTTTGGAAGCCAGCATATCTACCTGTTGGAGGATGGTGAAAAAAGGTGGATAAACAATATCGACACTTTCAATGACCGGAATTATGTTTGGCATGATGTTTTCAACGTTCCTTGCAATGACTTGCGGACTGTTCCTGATGGCGTGCCAATCCCAGCCAATGCCGGACCACCGCCACAGCCCTGATGCGCAGGTAAGAAGCGGTCGAGTATCTTTTTGGAGTCGTGCAATCAGAGCCTCTCTGTCTATCCACAACCATTCACCCAATGAATCTTCCAGACTAGGACGTTTAACATGGACGATGACAATATCGCGGGCGCTTGATTTATTGCTGTTAACGCAGCGCTACGCTGCACCAAAGGTTTTCGTGGTGGCCCTTCGTGATCACCCTTTCCAGCTTTGACTACAGAGATAAAATGATCATCAACACTCGGGTGGAATGGGCAAATGCGACGCCCGAAGCTCCCAATGAATACAAATGTTGCTCGCCTGAGAAGCCCGTCTGGTTTGGTGGGCTTCTTGCTTACTTGGAGCTGACTAACTTCAGAGGCGAACGCGCTCCTGTCGGCGCTCCCGGCTTCAGGCAGATGCTAGATACCGTCTAGACGCGCGGAAATCGCAATGTCTCTTCAATCGATTCGATCCGTATAGCTATTCTCTAATCAGCCGATACCAGCAAACCTTCGGCCTGCGTTTCGACTTCATCCACCTTGCTGATATGCTCAAACTGGCTGTTGTACAATTCGGCGT
>JBARZW010000409.1:0-1923 GCA_049650305.1 Promineifilaceae bacterium (SeqCode) | reverse complement strand
GTTCGGGAACTCGACACCTAGTGTCACTAGGACAACGAGGTGAGATGCGTTGACTTTTCGCCAGCGTTTCTCCATGGCCACGAGTAGCTTGAAGGCCATGGCCAAGCCGGCCTTCCGTGAGCCAGCTCCTTTTGTCTTTCGTGTCCGAGCCTTAACAGTGGCAAACGTCGATTCGATCGGATTCGTCGTACGCAGGTGAACCCAGTGTTCAGCTGGGAAGTCGAAGAACCTTAACAGTCGATCCTGATCCTTCGTCAGCGTCACGACGGCCTTGGGATAGCGGGCTGCATACTCCTCTGAGAAGACAGCGATCCCTTCCAGGGCACTTTGCCGGTCAGGCGCGTACATAATCTCGTGGAGCAGTTCCTTTGCCCGGGGCTGTAACCGTTTGGGCAACTTGTCCAGTACGTTGGCGATCTTGTGTTTCCAGCAGCGCTGTTCCCGCGCTTCCCAGTACACCTCCCGAAGGGCAGCCCACAAGCCCAAGTTCCCGTCGCCAACCACAAGAATGGGTGCCGCCATGCCTCGCCGTTTCAGGTCTCGAAGCACGCTGGCCCACGATTCTGTGGATTCTCGATACCCGTCTTCCAGCGCGATCACCTCTTTCCGGCCATCAGGCA
Source organism: Promineifilaceae bacterium (SeqCode) (assembly GCA_049650305.1). GTDB lineage: Bacteria > Chloroflexota > Anaerolineae > Promineifilales > Promineifilaceae > UBA11865. The sequence goes on along the minus strand of JBARZW010000409.1, from coordinate 1,303 downwards.
GGACGCCTACGATCACCAGACACGCCAGCCGGTCCTCTTCCAAGCGTACGTTGAAGTAGACAGCATCTGCCCAAATGTAGGCGTACTGCTTGCCTTTCAGAGGGCGCTTGCGCCAGGCGTGATACTCCTCTTGCCATATTTTGACCACGCGCGTGATGGTCGTGGCCGAGAAACCGGCCACTTCCGAGCCCAACAGCGCCCCGAGCGCCTCGGTGAAGTCTCCCGTCGAGAGACCTCGAAGGTAGAGAATGGGTAAGGCTTCCTCCAAGCGGGGAGAGCGCCGCATGTAGGGCGGAAGGATCTGACTCACAAAGCGCTGGTCGGGGCGACGATCGTTCACTCGAGGGGCCTTCATCTTGATGCTGCCGGCTCCCAGGTTGATGGTCCGCTCATGATGAGCCTTCCCGTTGCGGACGACCAGGGCATGGCCCCGTTCATCTCGGAGGTGGCGCAGGGACTGCACATACTGTTCCACCTCAGCTTCCAGGGCTGCCCCAATCATCCGACGCGCGCCTTCCCTGGCCAGGTTATCCAGCGATTCCATGACTTCCGGAGTTTGTCCTTCTGTGTCATCTGTGATAAGCTCATACATGGCGTATCCTTTCTGCGGCCTCTACCGCCGCTCTTGGGATTGTACTCACCCAAAGGATACGCCGACTTCTTTATTCTGTCAATCCACAACTTTTGATTATATCTCTGAACCCATTCCCGACGCTCTGAGAGTGAATGACATGATCTGTGACCTATCTGGTGCCAAATCCTTCATTCCATGAGGTCAGGCGGCATAACGAATGCGTGTGCGGATGGCGTTTCTTAGGCGAAACACTCTTGGCAAGGCATCACGGTTGAAGAATCGCGCCGCGTTGCCCATGGAGCAGTCATTCCCCTCCACGCGGGGTCGGGCGTGGTATGTCATCGTGTAAAAGACGCTACGATTAATTCAAGCATTGGTAAAGCATTCTCGACAACCGCAATATCATTTGCATCATCGAATCTTTTGCTACCATGCATCAAATTATCTCGAACAGTATAGAGTAGATCGACAATTTGTCTTGCTAAAAAGTTTCGATTCACTTCGCTATCAGGGTTTTCCAAAAACTCTTCATAATGCTGAAAGTCGATAGGACTCCAAACTGGGTATTGACTGTCACTGGTGAAATTAACATTGATAACTCCATTGACTCTTTGCCCGAAGGCATCATATTCTATCTGTATTCCTTGCCAATAGGGAATTCGACCAACAATATATTCAGTACCTTCATGAAGAATTAGAGTATGTTTCAAATCATCAACAAATTCTTGG
>JBARZW010000408.1:0-1911 GCA_049650305.1 Promineifilaceae bacterium (SeqCode) | reverse complement strand
AAAGCGGCACAGCAAAGTCTGCGCGGTCACCTCGGCGCAGTGACCGCCGGTCAGGAGGAAGAACGCCGCCGCCTGGCGCGAGAATTGCATGACGACACTATCCAATCGCTCATCGCCTTGAACCAGCAGGGTCAACTGGCACAGATGGCCTTGGACGGCCATCCCGCACTAGAACAATTGACTGATATGCAGGAAATGATGGCCCAAATAATTGCCAACTTGCGGCGCCTGACTCGTGATCTGCGTCCCATCTATCTAGAAGATCTTGGACTGGTACCCGCCCTGGATATGCTAGCCCGTGACACAAACACAGTCTTGAACATCCCTGTGAACTTCGAGAAATCCGGCGCTGAGCGTCGCCTGGGGCCAGAAATGGAATTGGCATTATACCGCATAGCCCAAGAGGCATTAAATAATGTTGCCCGCCATGCGCAAGCGTCCCAAGCGGAGGTACGCATTAACTTCACTCAAGATGCTGTCTTGCTTGATATTGCCGACGATGGATGTGGTTTTGAAGTACCTGAGAGCCCCGCTGAAATGGCGCTTGGTGGGCATTTTGGTTTGCTAGGCATGCAGGAGCGGGCGGAGCTCATTGGCGCTCATCTCACAGTTATTTCCGCACCAGGACAAGACACACGCGTTGCCGTCACCTTGCCGGCTTGAGGCGACCTGCGGCAGAAGGAACCTTTCTGCCTGCTTGAGCGTCTACTCCCTAACATTCAGCACCATTGTAAGGAGAAAAACCTTGAAAACATCTCGATTTGTTCTTTATGCCAGTTTGTTGGTCCCTGTGGCGTTGCTCGTCGCCTGCAATAATCAAGAACAGCCTGCGGACCCGCAGGAAGGTATTGTGATGGACTACGATAGCCTGGTCGAATATTTGGAAGAGGCAGGGGCTAGCGTCGAGCCGGCCGGAAATGTGGCCCAACCTTTTTTCACTCCGCTAGGACAAGTCATCAATATTAGCGGTCAAGATGTTCAAGTTTTTGAGTATGACAGCGTCGCCGATGCCGATGCTGAATCGGATTTCGTATCGCCAGACGGCAGTTCAGTTGGCACATCGATAATGACCTGGATCGCAACGCCTCATTTCTACAAGAGCGGTAGATTAATAGTGTTGTACGTTGGCGAGCAGAACGACACAATTGATACTCTCGAAGCTGCTCTTGGGATTCAATTTGCAGGAAATTAGAAGCGGGCACATTAGTGCAGGCGCATGAGCCAAATAGCCTATCCACAGTAGGCTAACCTGCACTTTTGTATTTGGGACAATTCCTATAAGTTCAAGCCTGCGGTTGCCCCAATCACCCTTGTATAAATCTCAGAAGAATAACTTAAAAGACAAAATGGGAATAACCAGATCTTTGTCGGAAATTGATCGAGGAGGAACGAGCTATGAAAGGTTTCTTATCTGTGGTTCTGATTTCAATAGGATTACTGATCTTTGCCGCTGCTGGCGGTGGCGCAGCGTCAGATGAAGTGGTCGAAGCCAAGCAAATGGAAGACGAACCGATAGAAGACGATCATATGGAAGATGAAGATATGGAAGATGAACATATGGAAGACGAACATATGGAAGACGAACATAAGGAAGACGAGGATGAGCACCAGATGGACCAAATGGACCAAATGGATCACATGCATGTCGAAGCTCCGGATGAATTCACCAGCCTGACCAATCCGTTCGCTGGCGATACGGATGCCATTACCGCTGGGCAAGAGATTTACGAGATTAACTGCCGCACCTGCCACGGGCCAGAGGGTGCTGGTGATGGTCCTGGTGCGGTTGGTCTGGACCCGAAACCGGCTAACCTGAGCGATAGCGAGATGATGCATGACTTGAGCGATGGCTACCTTTTTTGGAGAGTAAGCAAAGGTGGATATTTAGAACCGTTTAACTCACACATGCCG
>JBARZW010000407.1:0-13147 GCA_049650305.1 Promineifilaceae bacterium (SeqCode) | reverse complement strand
GACCAGCCTGAGGGACTGCGCCGCCTTAATGAAGCCGGCCTGCAAGCTGTAGAAGCCACGGCCGCGCATATGGCCTTCATGGTCGACGATCTGCTCGGTAAACGCTGGAGCCGGCGCCAGGGCCTCTTTATCGAGGATGGAAAATCAGCGGAAAATGAGGGTGGTTCAAAGACGGCTACCTGCGCTTGTGGTTCAGGCATTCCGGTCCAGACAGTCACCATTAACGAGAAGCCGGTCACTCTCATCGCGCTGCCGGTTCTCTTTGAACAATTCCAGGGAGCCGGAAAACGGCCCACAGCCGGAACGGCCGGCGCTTTGCTGGACCAGGTCAAGATTTATAATCCTGTCCCCAAAGAATTGGAGGCGGCTTACCTGGATATGCTGCGACAGGAATATGCTGCCTTCTGCGGTGCAGAGGGACGGGTATCGTGAGCAAGACCGCCGTTTACGAAACGTCAGTCTCCTGGAAGGGTGATCATTGGGGACACATCGTCATGGGCAACGGCCCGGAGATGGACTTCTCCGCCCCACCGGATGTCCAGGGTCATGCTGGGACGTTCACGCCCGAGGATGCTTTTGTGGCCTCCGTGAACACCTGCATCATGCTGATGTTCATCTGGGCCGCAGAGCGCTTCAAGCTGAATCTACTGTCCTACGAATGCCGGGCCGAAGGCACCAAGATGATTGAACTGGACCGAACTGAGATTTTTACCCATGTCCGCCTCTGGCCTCACATACGGATCGGGACCAACGGCGACGACCCGGCCGTGGTGGAATCCCGTATCCACCGGGCTATAAGGGCCGCCCGGAAATACAGCCTGGTGGCCAACTCCGTGAAATCAGAGGTCATTATCGAGCCGACGATCGAGATAGAGACCGTTTCATAATTAGCCGTTAACCATTCATAATTCACCATTAACAAGGAGTTTCATTATGCTAACCATCAAAGTGCTTGGCCCCGGTTGCCCCAACTGCTCCAAGGTAGAAGAGAACGCTCGCCAGGCGGTCGCTATGCTTGGGGCGGAAGCCAAGATCGAGAAGGTTACCGAATGGAACGAATTTCAGAAATACAACCTCCTGGCGACACCGGGACTGGTCATTAATGAGAAGCTGGTGTCGGCCGGCCGAATTCCCAGCGAATCGGAAGTGATGACCTGGGTGGCTGACGCCTTGAATTAATAAAATCTGATTGCTTTCTTCCTACTAAAACATGGGTGCTGACATGGATGAGAACACAACAGGCGGTGTGACCTTGGAGGATCAATAAGAAGGCGTCACTAAGGGACTGTCTTGGCATCATAGATACCTAACTCGGCTCTGTTACAAAAAAATATCTGTGTCGGATAGCCTCCATCGCTTTTTTATAATGCAAGAAAGGCGGTGACATGGAAAACCCCTTCAAATGGCGTCATTTTCAGCCAGAAATAATCTTACTCTGCGTTCGTTGGTACCTGCGGCACTCGCTGAGCTACCAAGATTTGGCAGAAATGATGACCGAACGCGGCCTACTGCTGGCGCACACGACGATTTATCGTTGGGTACAACAGTATGCCCCAGAAAAAGACAAACGGTGCCACCCTTATCTGAAGCAAACCAACGATTCCTGGAGGCTTGACAAAACCTACGTCAAAGTCAGAGGAAGGTGGATGTACTTGTATCGAGCCGTTGATTCTACCGGGCAGACGCTGGATTTCCTTCTAAATGAGACACGCGGTACACGAGCAGCCAAGCGGTTTTTTAGAAGAGTACTGGGTAGGTCGTACGTCACATCTCCTCGTGTGATCAACGTTGATAAGAACCCAGCCTACATTGGTGCGGTGCGTGACTTGAAACGAGAGAAGATGCTCTCTGAAAATTGTAAACGAAGGCCCAGCCAATATATGAATAACATCATTGAGCAGGATCATCGCTTCATAAAGCGAAAGATCAAGCCCGGTCTAGGGTTCTTCTCCTACCCGACAGCCTGGAGAACAATACGCGGGTATGAGACGGTGCACATGATCAGGAAAGGACAAATTCAGGGAGCAAGCAAAGGAAATATTCAAACACAGAATCAGTTCATCGCCGGACTGTTTGGTTCTGCCGTCTAAACACTAGAGTCAGTCGATTTGTCTCTTCTCGCCTGTCTGAATTCAGCAGGAGTTTTTTGCAACAGAACCCGCTCGTCCAACGTTAGGCCAATCACAGCAGTCTTATACTCCTTGACCAAAGGTAACACCCTACCGAGCGATTTCTCTTCGCCGTTTACGGAATTGACCAGAGGGCGACCCGATCCAACTTTCAGGGCTGCTTTCAAAGCCTTCGGGTTGGCGGTGTCTATGCTGAGCGGAACGTCAGCCACCTCAGACACGGTCAGAACAGCTCGTCGTAAAAGATCCACCTCGTCGCACCCGGTGATGCCGACATTTACATCTAACATGTCAGCTCCTGCAGCCACCTGGGCTTTGGCCATCTCGCGTACCAGTACCATGTTTCCAGACGCCAGCGCCGCTGCCATGCTTTTCTTGCCTGTTGGGTTGATCCGTTCGCCAATGACGACGGTTGACAAATCTGTGCCGATCGTAACCGTCGTACCAGTGCCAGACAACGTCGTAAACATCGAAAAATTAACCTCGCATTTGATAAGTTACTTGCCCATCAGTCCGCGGCCAATGGACTGGATTTTAACAGCCAACATCTCTTGTTGTGATTCTAAGAGCCGGCCCAATGGAACAGCAAAGATATGAACCATGCGGCTCAAAGGGATATAGGCGATAGAGACCGAGGCAATCACGGCGTGGAAGATCCACGTAACTTCGTACACGGAAGCCCACGGCCAATTCAAGCTGCCAAGAGCGCTGGCCAACGCTAAGCCGAGAAAAGACCAAGACATATATGGCTCGTAGGGCACAGAGACCAATCGCAAAGCCTCCAGGAAAAAGCCGGTCGCCGTGACGACGAATAAGAGGCTGACGGCAGGTGTGTCGTTGTAGATAGATCCTTTGCTCCCCCGCACGAAGTAAGCGCGAATTAGAGCAACGGAGAGGCCGAGCAACAAAACGCCTCCGTACAGATCAAGCCCGAAGTCCAGGAAAAGGTGAAAAGGATGACGTGGTTGTAGGTTTAGGATTTTGGTGAAGAAGAAAAAGATCCCATCGAAAATCCACAAACCCACGAAGCCCCAATAGATAAAGATGTGCCGTGCCCAGCGTAGGCGGTCATCGCGGTAAAGCTTACGCTGAAAGACCACCTCAATGACAAATGCCCGTATCAGTGCTTTGGTATTCAGGTCGTCGCGCGACCATGTGTACGTGTCGCGCCATTGTTGCCAAATGCCTTGCAGCTTGTTCGCTACGCTCCTGTACAGTGCCAGCAGGAATATTCCCGAGGCCACGCTGATGATCGGGGTGAAGATCAGCATCTTGGTATCCATGGTCCTTCCGTACACGCCCAGGAGGATCAGAAGGACTGTCAGCGTCCCCAGCATGAAGATCATTACCTTGGTGCCCATATGATTCTTCCTCAAAACTTCAGAAGCATTGGTTTAATAACCTGACCGGGGTCAAAATAGCGAGGCGAAGGATCAACATCATAGGATATAGATCCTTCGCCTCACTCAGGATGATTGGTCGGTGAAAACAAATGTGCTTTACTCATACTTCTACGTAAAAGGCTGGCTCGGCCTCCGATATCAGTCGCTTTGCCGAACGCTGCCTGGCCATCTCGTCCAATTCACGCATGGTGCCCGACAATAGCGCGCCCGTTGGGCATACCTCCTCACATGGCCGGGGCATGCCCAGCGGCCGGTCCGGACAGAAATGGCACTTCACCATCTTACCATCAGTCCCGATTTGCGGCGCGTTGAAGGGGCAGGCCCAGGTGCAGAAGGAGCAGCCGATGCAACTGGCTGTGTCAACCATAACCCTGCCATCCACCACCGCTTTGGAGAGAGCATTTACCGGGCAGGCCTTCACACAGGGGGCATCGCCGCAGTGCATGCAAGAAAGAGAGATGTTAATTTGACGTATAGCCGGATATTTCCCCTGGCTGACCTTGACCACCCGTCGCACGCGTGGCCCCAAATCAAAATTGTTCCACAGTTTGCAAGCGATTTCGCAAGCGTGGCACTTGGTACACTTCTTCTCGTTGAAATAAAAACCAACTTGCTCCATGAGATTTGTCTCCTTTCAGGCTGGGTGTACGCGCACTTTGCACTCGTTATAAGCATTGCCACCAGAGATAGGGCTGACGTGGGTTTCAATCAGGGCGTTGGAATGAGCCCCTTTACCTTTAGCGACTGAACCCATGGCCCAGTGGCCGAAACCGTGGCCATGTCGAACAGCCACGGCTCCAGGGCGGATTCCTTCTACGATCTGGGCTTTGATAGTGATGCTGGCGATGGGCGACTCTAAGACCACGTAAGCGCCATCTCGCAAGCCGTACTTTTCAGCATCCACAGGATTGATCTCTACCCAGTTCTCTCCCTGGATTTCCATTAAGTAGGGATTGTTCTGGGTGAGCAGGTTACAATGTGCGCTCAACTTGGTGTGGGTGAGTTGCAGCGGATAGTCATCGTCGGGATAGACGCTGTGCTCAGTGAAAACCGGATAAGGTTCGTATCCATTGGAAGCAAAAGCCTCAGAGTAGATCTCGACCTTGCCCGAGGGAGTTGGCAAGCCCTTGGCAGGCCGGCCGTAGGCCACTTCCCCGGCCCAATAGCCTTTCTCTTTGAGCTCTTCAAGCGATATGGGAAGGCCTTGGATGGCAACTTGAGCCCAGTCTTCCCACTTCTCGTACTTGAAGTGTTCCCCCCAACCCATCTTCTCAGCGATACCTTTTACAATGTCGTAGAGAGGCTTGCTCTCTCCAACAGGTGGTACCACTGGCTGGCAAAGAATTGCCTGCGGTCCTAACCAAAGACCCTGGCGAACCTCAGCCCGTTCGTAGAAGGAAGTTTCAGGCAGAACAAGGTCGCACTCCAACGCCGTCTCGCTCAGGTAGAGTTCAATCGCCACACTGAAGTCCAGGTTGCGAAACATCTCTTGTACCTGTTTGGTGTTTGGATCACTCATTACCGGGTTGATGGCCTGTACGAAGATAGCCTTGACCGGATAAGGCTTCCCCTCTAACACTGCTTCAGGCAGAAGACCAGTTGGTAAGTCGGGAGCCAATGGGTAGCCCATCGCCACGTGAAGAGGTGGCTTCTGCGGTTTGGTTTGAGCCTCCTCAGGAATGATCACCGGTGGTCCAATGGCAGCCCAGTCTTTGAGGTATATATTACCTGGGTTGTCCACGTTACCAGTGATGGCGTCCAGAAGGTAAATGGCCCTGCTGGCGTCGGCACCGTTGGTATAATAGCCCGGCCCTTTGAAAACTTCAGCCATGGCCGGCTTGGTAGTGGCGAACTCCCGGGCCAGGCGCACGATGGTCTCGGCAGACACGCCAGTGATAGACTCAGCCCACTCGGGTGTGTAGCCCTTGTCGCGCAAGTGATCGCGGAAGCCATCAAAACCGGAGCAGGCCTGGTATACAAAGTCGGCATCGTAGAGACCTTCGTCTATGATGACCCGGCACATAGCCAGCGCCAATGCTCCATCGGTGCCTGGTTTGATAGGAATCCATTCGTCAGCCTTCTCTGCGGTTTGGGTAAAGCTGGGATCTACGACAACCAATTTGCAGCCCTTTTCCATGGCCTCGACCAGTGCTTTGCTTTCCCACAGTGCCTCGTTAGCCTCAAACAGGTTGATGCCCCAAAGCATGACGTAGCGAGAAGGGGCAAAGTCGAGAACGGGGAAGGGATGCCCAAAGAGGGTTAAGGTAGCCAAACGGCGGTCCTGTTCGCACCCCGCCGTATGCCCGTAATAATTGGGCGTGCCGTATAGCTGGGTTAATAGCACCTGAGCAAAGACACTGTTGGGATCGTGATGCCAGAGATAAACGACAGCCTCCGGCCCATATTCCTCCTTGATCTTGGTTAAATTATCAGCGATGATAGTGAATGCTTGGTCCCAAGAGATGCGTTCAAACTGACCACTTCCCTTAGGCCCTGAGCGCTGCATCGGGTATTTAAGCCGGTCAGGATCTTTTACCACGTGGAAGCTGGCCATTCCCTTAGCGCAACGAGCACCGTAGTTATTCGGAGCGTCCTGGTTACCCTTGATGTAGACGACGTCCCCATTCTTGACATACACCTCGGTTGGGCATTGCCAGGGACACATGTAGCAAAAGCTTCGGATTACCTGTGCATCTTTGATTCTGGCAATCTCGGAGGCTAGATCTTTGGTAATAGTTGTCATTTCGTTTGCTCCTTTTATTGATTTATGTTTGCCTTTCTGCGAGAAAGTTCTTGGCTTTCTCCACTGCCGCGGAGGCATTGGAGGCGTAGCCATCGGCACCTACACTGTCGGCATATTCCTGGGTAACGGGTGCTCCGCCAACCATGATCTTGAACTTGTCCCGGAGCCCGGCCTCTTGGAAAGCCTGGATCACATCTTCAAACCCAACGATTGTTGTGGAGAGCAAGGCTGACAAACCTACAATGTCAGGCAGATGCAGTTTGGCTTCGGCGACGAACTTCTCGGCAGGAACGCCAACGCCCAGGTCTATTACCTCAAAGCCGCTCGCCTCTAGCATCATAGAAACGAGGTTCTTCCCAATGTCGTGTACATCTCCCTCTACAGTACCGATGAGGAATTTACCGATCACCTTCCGGGCTGAATCGCCCACCAAAAACGGCTTGAGCGTATCGAGGGCCATATTCATCGCTTTGGCACACATCAGTACTTCGGGAATGAAATACTCGTTGTTGCGGAAGCGCCGACCCACCTCCTCCATACCTGGCGACAACGCACCTTGAATCACATCATTGGGGTTGATCCTTTGCTCCACGGTTTCCTTCACCAGACTATCCACCGTGTTGAAGTCGCCCTCGATAAGTTTTTCCTCAATCTCCTTCAGAATATTCATATTACCTCCATTTGCTTATTTTTCGCACCACAGCCAACATGAAACTGTCGTGTGCCAAAAAATATTCAGACCTGTATGGGGTAAGTACCAAACTCTTTGGCTGCTTCATACATGGCGATGATGTTTTCCGGTGGGATATCTGGCTGCAAACGGTGCGATGAACTGAGAATGTAGCCGCCGCCGGGCGCCATTTCCCCTATGCGGACGCGTACCTCCTCACGCACCTCCTCCGGCGTGCCCTGGGGTAGGGTTTGCTGGACATCAATACCACCCCAGAATGCCAGGCGATCACCGAAATCCTGCTTGTACCGAACTGGATGGGAATCTTCTGACACCCGTGGTTGCAGCGAATCGAAAATGTCCATGCCGGCATCTACCAGCCATTGCATGAAGGGATATGCTGCACCGCAACTGTGGAATTCGAGTTTGGCATTGGGGTTCTTCTCCAAAAGCAACTTCTTGGCGTAGCCAAAGCTGCGCTGGTAGAAAGGCAGAACCATGTTCTTGAACATTTTAGGAGATATGAAGGTGCTGGTCATGGTAGCCAGGTCTTCAGGGCTGACACGCAGGATGTCCACGTACTCACCACAAGCCTCGATGCCGGACTCGTGAAAACCCATCTCGATCTCGGTCAGTTTCTCGAAGAGGGCCATTGCAAAGTCCGGGTCCGCAGCCATGTCAAAGAGGATCTTGTCATATCCCCGCAGGTACTTGGCCTGCTCGAAGATACCGCCCCGTCCAAACTGGGCGGCGATAGCCAGATCAGTCTCCTGTCGGATGAACTGAGCCTTTTCTCGCAGGCCATCCACAACTGCCGGGTCTTGGGGATCTGGCCAGGAAAAGTCGCCCAGATCCGCGATCTTGGCGTCTGCCAGCGGCGGATCCACAATTTCCAGGTAAGATCCCCCCTTAAACTCGACGCGTTTGCGTTTGATACCCCATTCGTCCACCAGAAGGCCATCTGGTAATTTTTTTAGGTGTTTACCGCCGGGGCACTGACCACTGATTTTCACTACATCGAGGTCAAACTTATCAATCACGTCCAACTCGACGCCTACGTCCTGTGACCAAGTGGTGGATCCCACGGGATATTGGTCTTTGACTTCTAAACCCAGATAGCGGCGAAGTTGCTTATATGCATCAACGGTCATCCAAATACCTAATGGCACGCGATCAGGTTCGCGATGTTGCAGCGCGGCTAATACGCGTTGGCGAGAGGTCATTTCGGTCATACTAAATTCCTTCGTTTCAGATGGTGAAGCCTCAACTAGGCATCCAGACAGAGTGGGTAAGTGCGGTGATCACGTAAGGCTTCCAGCATAGCCCAGATATTAACCAACGGGACGTCGGCGTTGACGTAGTGTGCTGGCATGAAAATGTAGCCCCCCCCAGGCGCATAAGCACGCAGAACCTCACGAACACCTTCACGTACTTCAGCAGGAGAACCTAGGGGTAGAAGTTGCTGGGTGTCCAGCCCACCGAGGAAAGCGACCCGGTTTCCAAACTCGGCCTTTAGCTCTCGTGGAACCATACTGCCGCAGGGCTGCATCGTTCCGATGAGTTCGATCCCCATCTCGATGAGATCTGGAATAACGGCACGGAAATCACCACAGGAGTGGTATTTGACGATGATGTCAGGGTTCTCATTCTTGAAGGCGTCTACCAGGCGGCACAAGGCTGGTTTAACCAACGCACGCCACAATGCTGGGGAGATCATCATGCCATTCTGCCCGCCGATGTCATCGCCGATGCGGATGATGTCAATACCTGCGCGGATCGCTCTGCATCCCAGAGCGCTGTAGTAGGCGACCAAACCGTTCATCACCTCTGTAACGAACTCGGGGTGAGTGAAACTATCCAGGAAAAAGGCTTCCCCGCGCAGGTGGGCATAACCTACTTCAAAGAGGCTGCTGGATAAATCTACCATGACGGCGTAGTCATCGTGGTAATTCATCATTACCTTATGAACTTCGTCCAGGCGGTCTGGCCTGTTGGGGTCAGGCCATTGGTAGCCCTTCAAGGTAGGCTCCTTTAAAGGATAGTCGACAGGCTGGTTGAAGCCCCGGATGTGTTGGTAGGTGACCCCCCATTCGCTGGTGTAGGTTATTCCTTCGGAAAGTACCTTGTGACTGAACTCAGCGTTGAGCCCGATTTGGGCGAGGACACCGTCGTTGCCAATTCTTATTGGTAAATCGTGACCGGTTACGTCAAATATTGGAGCCAACTTGGCGCTGATCGCACCGACAAAGCGTATAAAAAGAGGAACCTTGTCGGGTTCTTGGTGTTTGATGGTGGACAGGAGGCGCGTGCGCGGTTTCACTGGGCTTTTTTGGTCGTATTCCTGTTCTTGTTACCGTTCTGTGGAGTTTGTGGATAGCAGACTACTATCTTTAGTCATTGCTTCCAATAGGCAGGCTATCAACTTACCACTTGTATATTAGCATCAGGTACCCAGGTTCCATTTGTCTATTAGCATCAGGTACCCAGGTACCATAGCCAATAGCGAGACAAGAAAAGTAAAGTACGCGACGAATTTTCCAATGGGCTTCTCAAGTGCCATGAGCAGATAGAAGCAAAACCACAAGGCGCCGAAAATAAGCAGATCAATACTTATCAACCGGTCCCCTGGCCATATGTGAATGGCAACAGGAATCATGGTAATGGCTACTACAAGACAGTACCATCCCAGGAATTTGGCATCTAGACCATACCAAAATGTGGCAGCTACTGGAAGATAGGTAAAGACGAACAGCAACAAGAGGAAGGCAGAAAAGTAGTCAGCAGTCTCTTGCGCTGTGTAAAGAATGATCGCCACAATTACCGACAGTAACCCCCCCAGTATGGCGTGAAAGACAGCTACCCCCTTCACCTCTGCCTTCCCAAACATCTGCATCGCTGTGACAAACAAAACAGCTCCAACGAAGAAAAAAGCAACGCCTGTCATTATTCTCTCCTTTTCAAGGTGGTGTGTAACGAACCAGCCACAAAACATCGAAATCTAGTAGAACTTTTCGGTGGCTACGTTTGTATAAACAAAATGGTAGGTGATGCCTCTTAGGTTTTTCTTAGGTTTCTACCGAATTGTTACCACTTATGAAACGTCTGGAGAAGTTGCTGATATAGTTGGACAGTCACGGGCGAAGGATGGCGATTTTCGCTTTCCGCAAGGCTGTGTACACACAGGCGGTATTGGCGTATCAGGTCGTGGGGCTGGCCAGCGCGGTGCATCAAGCGCATGACCAAGCGATGCGCCTCTTCTCCACCCCGGTCCTGGTCTAATGCCTTCTGAGCATATGTCAGACTTAAATGATCCTGATTGCAACGAAAATGATAGTGTGCCAGTTTCAGCAAGACCGTCAGGTGCATCTCCTTCAGCCGGTAGCGCCGCCACTTGCAACAATCATCTATGTATTCCTCGGTGTAACAAGTTTTGAGGTCAATCATATAATCCCCCTTATACAATGCTTCCCCCATTTTCCAAAAACGCGCTGACCTATCTTCTTGCCCCTCTTCTTCTAGGCGTTGCGCGGCTTGATAATAATTCTCGAAGGCATCTGCGTCAACCCACATTCCGCCCGGAGAAACTAGTTTATAGAAACCATTTTCATAGACGACATAACGTGACTCGTTCCGGGATGGCAAGTCTGGCTCCATCGCCCGCCGTAAATAGTATATGGCGGCATGAAAACGCGAATTGCTTTTGTCATACACGAATTGATCGCCCCACAGCAGCTCAACGATTGCATCTTTGGTAGCCCCGCGGGCGCCTTTGGCCAGTAAGTAAGCGAACAGTGCTTTGATTTTTTGTGTTGGGCCCTTGGTTTGCCCCCATTCTGCTTCGGTAATATATTTCCCATCCCGGAAGACGCGCATTGACCCCAAACAAAAAACGGACAAACGAGAGTGGTGATCATCTGGTTGCATCACCTCTTCCTGCCTGGTCACTTGCAAGCCAGCTTGGGTCAAGGTTGAAACCGCTTTGTCTGTCGAGATCTGAGGTAAAAATCGCTCGCAAACTGACATGCGATTTTGGTAAAGCACACAAGGATATTCACCACAGTCTCTTATGCAGAAAGGTACACTCCTGACCGTAGCACAACTCAAGATTGGACAGGCAAACTCATTAACCTTATCGACCGGGCACTCATCGCCTCGAGAGCAGCCTGTACAGACGCCAGAGATGTAGAGCGGGCATACACTACAATAAACGCCACACGCGCCGATGATCATCTATCATCTTCGACTAATAGGGTTGACACGGGGGTTTCACAAAGTAACCAGATAAGAATACTGCCGTCCATAGCTTTGAAGATGTCACTATAGTTCAATATATGTTGAATTATGCATGGTTTACCTGTTCCGTCAAGAGTATTTGTTTAACGTGATATACTGATCTCCTTTATTTTCTTTCGGCACGATTAGATTTTGAAAAGTATGGTTCTGTGCAAAAAACTCCTGCTGAATTCAGACAGGTGGAGACATGTAGGATTTCAGACATAGCTTTTTCACCTTCCTGGTTTAAGCGGGTTGGGGTTGAATGGCGGGTCTGAGAGTTAACAGCCGTTCAATCGACCCAATCTCGCCTAATATTTCTTCCATGCGCCGGACTTCCTTCTGAAATGGCGTCGTACAGACGGTGCAAATGGCAGCCAGCCTCAGCCGCTGTATGTCCAACCCCACTTCCTGCATGCGCTGGTAGGTGCGATTGACGATCTCGACCGTTTTGCTAGCCCCATCCTTGTAAGGGCAATCCGAGCCGCTAACCATGATGATGATAGCATTTATTCCTCGCTCGAAAGTCCGCAGGTAAAAATCCTCCGGAAACATGGACGGGCATATAACTGGCAAGATATAGGTATTTGGCGGGTATTCGGCATGCATTTGCCCCACACCATCCGCTCCCTTGTACCCACCGGACAACGTGGCTATGATCAGTATCGCGGGCGGTTTTTCCTGTTTATTCGCCTCCATAGGGCAATGCTCCTTTGGAAAACTACAGATTGGGATATTGGAGATTGAGTCTTTAGAATCTACCGTTTGCGCAGAATAAATAGCCGCTCATACCCGGTGGCTTCTAATACGCCCAGGTACTCGTGACCTACTTTGGCCGCCCACCGAGGCAGATCGTTCTTCGTATTGGCATCACCTGACCAGACCTCTAGAATCTCGCCTACTTTGACATTTCCAATGGCCTTTTTAGCCTCCAAAAAGGGGCCTGGGCAAGCCACACCGCGCGCATCGGCAACGTAGGCCGTCTCAATTTTCGTTAATTCGACTGTAGTCGTGATCTAACTCCTTTTTTTGCTTGTGTTAACAACTGACATATTTCCGAGAGTGTATTTTCGGCAAGGGAATAATAGATAGTCTGCCCCTCCCGGCGTGACACGAGGATGCTGGCCGCCTTCATCAAACGCAGATGCTGAGAAGTATTCTGTAACGATGCGCCATTTGCATCAGCAATCTCGCCCACCGGTCGTTTTCTATCCGCAAGCGTCCATAGAATAAGCACACGTTTGGCATTGCCAAAGATCTTGCAGACGATTGCTAGTTGATGTGCTCGTTCCTTTCGATACTCGGCCATCGCTATTACTAGCTTGATTCGTATTCTTGCCAAAATACTTAATTGCAATCTGCTGCAACTATAAAACCAGAGACCTGACGCTAGTAGTGATATATTTCACATACGCTATTCTTGTTTTTTACTACTCCCTATCACGATTTGGAATAACGATCTTGACAAGTTTGAGTGTCGACAATATACTTCGAGGAAATTCGAAGTATTATGAGTTGCAGTGATGACAGAACTGACCAATCCCCCAACCAACATTGAGACGCTCACTAAACAGCTAAAAGTGCTGGCTAATCCTAAGCGGTTACAAATCATCCACTTACTCATGGAAGGGGTACATTGCAACTGCGAATTAGGCGACGCGTTAGATATGGCCCCGAACCTCATTTCTCACCACGTGGGCATTTTGCGTGACGCGGGACTGGTTGACGTGGAGCGAGATGTTGTGGATGCCCGCTGGATCTACTTCTCTATCAACGTGCCGGCCCTAGAAATGTTGAACCAAGCCTACGAGATGTTCTTCGATCCCGGCCGGATTAAACCCCGCCGGCCGAATTGCGGCCCTCAGAGAAGCATACTCCCTGTCGGGGAAATCTCTGTCGTCCAAAGCTGAATTTCTTTGTCTAATTAGTT
>JBARZW010000406.1:0-7520 GCA_049650305.1 Promineifilaceae bacterium (SeqCode) | reverse complement strand
CAGTCCTTTACTCCTCTTTGTTGTATCGTCAGTACCAGTTATCAATCCGGCAGCTTGTTTGCTCTGCCGCTGACGACCGTTTGCCCAGAGCCAGCAACCCGACTGTCGTTATGGAACGCGGCTATAGTCGGTCAAAGGCTTTTTATGCTACAATTTTCTCCCGAGTTGTTCCGCTCGGGCAAGGCAGCGTTCTATAAAATGAGATCCCTCTTTTGAACATAGCCATTCGAAGAAGTCCGTACCCCCTAGATTTCGTGGTTCCACCAACGGCATTTGTACAAACCAGGGACGGCTAAGCCCATAAGCGCATCACACACAGTCTGGAACCGCTGAGGGGTGTTTATAGGTACTTCTCCATGCCCGCTTATCGTGAAAGAATCTACATTTGCCCCGGCGAGAACGGCCAGCCAGCCTGGATATTGGACTTTCCATTATGGTGGGACCGAGGCGCGTTCTTCAAAAAATACGGCGATCGCCAGATCGACACCGGAAACCCATTCTATGTAGACTATGGTTTACTGCTGACCGGCTCAGAAGCGAATGCGTGGGATAAGCGCTGTAGAGAGGCGTTCGCCGACGGCCCTCCCAGCCAGAAACCGCACGTTGTTGAGGCCATGCGCTGGTTGGAGTCCATACTTAGAACAGCAAGTTGGGTCATCGTCGAGTCTTTTGAGTGGGAATCTGGCCTGGATTAAGATCATGCCCAAGTTTGCCAACCGTCGACAATGCTTTGAAAACGTACCAGCCCATCCTGCAAAATCCTGATAGCAATGAAACCGACCGTGAACAGGCGGCGTTGCGCTTGAACACGGAGCAGGCGGGGTTGGCGGCGGCCCAGGCAGATTTGAATGGCCTGCAGGGAGGCGCTACGGCATCAGAACAGGTGGCGGCCAACAGCGCCGTGGCGGTCGCGGCCAATCAGCGGGACGCTGCGCAAGCTCAGTTGGACTTACTCCTAGAAAGTCCGATTATTCAGTATTGAGATGAGATTTCGTACCAGAATTGACACCGGATTTGAGAATTGTAGAATACGAAGAAGTTGTTATCAATTTGGGCCCAAGAGGCTCATTTACAATAACGCACCATATGAGACCCCATGGTTCCTTGCAAAATCGCTAATTGTTAAAGGATTCGGCTGAACTGCGTTCAGCTTGAGGGTTCACATCCGGTGAGCGGCTGAGCAAAGCTCATAAATGGGCCGCTCAGCTTGCGGGTTCGAGTCCGCTCGCGCCCACTTCTTCCCCTTTTCTGATCACGCCAGCCTCAATGTTAGATGTTCCCGCCAGAGGTGGTGAGGAATAATATCTCTTCACCTGCATGGTTCACATCCGTTGGGATATGAACCGTGCAACAAGGATTATCACATCAGTGCCGGTTCCTGTTTTACAAACGCATTCTAATCCCCCTCTCTTCGGGGAGCGACTTGGTATCGATAAGCTGAATCAAAGATCGCCCCCAATCGGACTAGGCGCAAAATGAAGATCAGACTTGACGTCTTTGCAACCTCGATGATGGGTCATGCAAGAAATTTACACTAGCGAGATAAGCCCTGTGTCACTATAAATGAAAACCAAAATTGGTCTTCTTCGTTTGTTTTAACGGCGTATGTTGTAATGGAATATAATATACGTGATGTATAACCACAACCTGCCAATGCAGTTGACCCCTCTCCTTGGGCGTGAGCAGGAAATGGCGACCCTGCACCAACTCTTACACCGGCAGGGATTACGCCTGATCACGATCACCGGCCCCGTTGGTGTGGGCAAGACCAGCCTGGCTTTGCACGTCGCGCACTCGGCGCAGGACTCTTTCGCCGATGGTGTCTTCTACGTTTCGCTCGCGCCCATCAGCGACCCCACGCTCATCATCCTGACCATTGCACAGACGCTGAGCCTACCCGAATCGCCGCGCCGATTGTGGTTGGATAGCCTCAAGGAATATCTGCAAAACCGGCAAGTGTTGTTGCTGCTCGACAACTTCGAGCAGATCATTACGGCGGCGCCGCTATTGACCGAACTGTTGTCCGCTTGCGCCAGGTTGCAGTTACTGGTCACCAGCCGCGAGGCGTTACGCGTGCGTGGCGAGCAAGAGTTTTTATTGTCGCCGCTCGCACTGCCCGACCAGCCGGCGATCGAGACTTTGCACCAGTACCCAAGCATCGCGCTGTTCGTGCAACGCGCCCAGGCAGTCCAACTTGAATTTCGACTAACCCAGCAGAATGCGGCGGCAGTGGCTGAAGTATGCGCGCACCTGGATGGATTGCCGCTGGCGATTGAGTTGGCCGCGGCACGGATCAAGTTGTTTCCGCCGCAAGCCATGCTGGAGCGACTGCAAGAGTCCCCCCTACAACTACTGAGAGGCGGTGCGCGCGACCTGCCCGCCCGTCAGCAGACTCTGCGCCGCGCGGTTCAATGGAGTTATGACCTGTTGGAGGATGAGGAACAGCGTGCATTTCGTTGGTTTTCGGTGTTCGTCGGCGGCAGCACGCTGGAGGCGGTCCAGGCCGTGCTTGGGCCTCTAACTTCGGTGGATGTTCTCGGTTCGTTGGTAAGCAAGAGCCTGCTGCGCCAGATTGAAACCAACGACGCGCCGCGTTTCGAGATGCTGGAGACGCTCCGCGAATTCGGCTGGGAACAGTTGACTCAAACGGCTGAACTGGAGGCCGCCCGGCGCGCTCACGCCGCCTGTTACGCGTCGCGAGCCGAAGAAGCCGAGCCGCATCTGGTGGGCGTGGATCAAAAAGCATGGTTGCGACGTTTAGAGGTTGAGCAAGACAACCTGCGGGCGGCGCTTCACTGGGCGATTGAAAATCACGAGGGCGAATTGGCTAAGCGAATGGCCGGCGCGCTTCAGCCGTTCTGGTTTGCGCGCGGCCGCTGGAGCGAGGGCCGCCGCTGGTTAGAGGAATCGTTGGCCATGGACTCGGGCGCCACGCCCGACCGGGCCGTCCGAGCCAAGGTGCTGTACAGGGCGGGCGTCCTGGCCCGCTTTCAGGGCGACTTCGCGCGAGCGCGGATGTTTTGCGAACAAAGCCTGGCGTTGTATCGTGCCCTCGCCGACAAAGCCGGGGTGCTCATGGCGCTCGTGCAATTGGGCCGCATCGGCAGATTCCAAGATGATCAAAAAGCAACGAAAGCTTTTCTGTCTGAGGCTGCCTCCCTGATCGAAGCCTTGCCTGATTCCGTGGTGAAAGCGGGAGCCTACTCGGACATGGCCATTGCCAAGGATCTTGGCGCCAGCCCATACTCTCCCGAGACCGCTCGCTATCTGGCTGAAAGTGAACGCATCCATCGCGCTTTCAACAACCAGGCCGGGTTGGCGCTGGCTGCCACCCTTCAAGCCTCGCGTGCGTTATTGGAAGGCGATTACGCCCTGGCTGCGTCTCGGTTTGACGAAGCCGAGCGCCTGGCAATGGAACTCGGCGACGATCGCCTCCACAGCCGCGTGGCCGTGAGCCGTGTGATGCTCGATGTGCATGAAGGCGATTTCGCCACCGCGCGCCGACGCCTGGAAGACGTCCTCCAGCAAGCCGGCAACAGAGGTGACCATCACCTGTCGAGCGAGCTGAAAATTCTGGCCGGCATTCTGCATAGGCAGGGACTGGCAGTGTGGTCGGTGCGGGTCTTCGGCCTGGCTGACGCCTGGGCCAGCACCGGCCAAGCGAGTGCGGAGGAAGCGGTCCTCGAGCAGTACTTCCTCACCGGGGGCATTCGCGCCGAGGTGCGCGCCCAATTGGGCGACGAAGCGTTTGCCAGGGAGATAGCGGCCGGGCGGCGGCTGACACTGGATGATCTGCTGGCGATTCCTCATCCGCTTGCGCACGCCTTAGCCTCCGGCGTATCCTTGACGGCGCGCGAAAACGAGGTGCTCCGCCTGCTCGATCAAGACCTGAGCAATCTGCAAATCGCCGAGCGGCTCGTCATCAGTCGTCGCACCGTGGATGCTCACCTTCGCTCGATCTATCATAAACTCGGCGTCAAATCTCGCGACGCGGCCACCCGCGTGGCGAGGGAGCAGGGACTATTGGGGAAGTAAAAGCTCTCCCGTTGAAAATAGACAACCTAAATAGGCAAGCGGAATAGGTAAATTACCGATGTGCGTTGGATGATGGCGACATATACTTTTAATAACAAATCGCAGACAAATCGCAGTAAAGGAGTCTAATATGTCTAATGCAAGCACACAAGTACCAGCTGCCGGTCAGCCCATCCCCACCCCGCCCGATTTCCCGGTTGTTTGGGATGACCCCCGCGATGCCAAACTCACCTGGATGTTTAATAGCGGGCAAAAAGACCCAGTACCGCTTTCGGTCGACGCCGTTGTCGCTGCCTTTCTTGTGGGCGGCAATGCCAGCTTCGAGCAGGCGGCCCTGCCCTTTTTTGCACGCGTGGAGCTCATCAACACCTATCAATACATAGGTATGGTACCCACGGCCGCGCCGCCAGAGGTGGTGATGAAGGCCATGGGCCTGCTCAACCGGACCGCGCCGGGCGTGTTCAATATGGCGATGAAGAAGATGGGGGCCAGGATGTCGAAACAACAAGAAGCCGCCCTCGATCCCCTCGTCGAAAGATTCGAGGCCTATTGGTACGACGAACTTCTGCCGGAGATCAAACAGCACATCGCTTACTTTGAAAGTTGCGACTTGCGCGGCCTGAGCCTCGATCAGTTGCGCGCGCACCTGGCGGAGGCCCTCGAGCGTGTGGAGCGCATGGGCGCCTTGCACGGGGTCGTGCTACCGATGCTCTTTTCCATGAGCCAGTTCGAGGAGTTGTACTGCGAGTTATTCGAGGGCGCCACCACGTTGGATGCTCTGCGACTAACCCAAGGCTTTGACAACAAGGTAATGGAAGGCAACCGCGCCCTGTGGCGCTTGAGCCGCGCCGCCCGGTCCACGCCAGAGGTGCGTGCGATACTGTCCGGGCACGGGGCGGGCGATGTGATCCCCGCCCTGGAAAAATCCGATGCGAGCCAGCGGTTCCTGGCCGATTTGCGTGCCTGGCTCGCTCAATATGGTCAGCGTCTCAATTCTGTCTTTGCACTCCTCGAGCCAAGTTGGATCGAAGATCCGACACCCGCCATCCAAAATTTGCAGGCCTACCTCGCGCAGCCCGAACCCCGGCCTGAAATGGACCCGACCACGTTGATCGCCGAGCGCGAGAAAGCAGTGGCCGAGGCGCGCGCCAAACTTGCCAGTTATCCACAGCCCGTCGTCGATCGATTTGAAACTTTGTTGAAGGCGGCTCAGATCGCCACCATCATCCATGAAGACCACAACTTCTGGATTGACCAGCGCCTGTTCTATCACGTCCGGCAGCTCATCCTGGAATTTGGACGGCGATTGGCCCAGGCCGGGACGCTGGAAGCGGCGAACGATGTGTTCAATCTCACGCCCGATGAACTGCAGAACGGTCGAGACGTTGACATGAAACGCCTGGTACAGGAGCGCAAGGCGGAGTTAGAGCGCTTCAGCCACGTAACCCCGCCGCGGATGTTAGGCACGATGCCGGCCTTTGAGATGACCGACGGCGGACCTATGATTCGCGCACTGTTCAAGGGCGAAATGAGCCCAGCAAACACCAGCCAGCACGATGCCCTCATGGTAAAGGGGTTAGCTGGTTCAGCTGGAGTGACGCGCGGCACGGCCAGGGTGATTCACTCGCTGGCGGAGGCAGGCAAACTGCAGCCGGGGGACGTGCTGGTAACAGCAGCTACAGAGCCGCCGTGGACACCACTGTTCGCCACGGCCTCGGCCGTCGTCACCGACTCGGGCGGGGTGTTGTCGCATACTGCTGTCGTCGCCCGTGAGTATCGCATCCCGGCGGTGGTAGGCACAGGCCAGGCGACGAGCACGTTCCACGATGGGCAACTGCTGGAGGTGGATGGAGATGCCGGCACCGTGCGCGCGATCGTTGAGGAGACTGAAACTGAGCATGAACCTGCTCTGGCTGGGTGATCCCAAATCCTTCGATGTAGCCGTGGTGGGTGGCAAGGCGGCCAATCTCAGCCGGCTTGCCAGGATGTTTCACCGCGTGCCGGATGGCTTTTGCATCCCCGTGACTTTGATGGACGAGGCGCATCCCCTTGACCTGCGCGATGAAATTATCACTGCCACCTCGTACCTAATGGCCTGTCACAGCCTGCCCGAACTTGTCGTGGCGGTGCGCTCTTCCGCAGTGGATGAGGATGGGGCAGCTGCATCCTTCGCGGGACAACATGAGACCTATCTCAACATTGTTGGCGCGAATACGATTATTCAGGCTGTGACTCGTTGCTGGGAATCCGCCCGTTCAGAGCGCGCCCTGGAATATCGTCGTAAACAAGGACTTTCCGTGGAGCGCCTGCAGCTCGCTGTGTTCGTTCAACAGTTGGTCGCGTCGGATGTCTCCGCGGTTGTATTCAGTGCCAATCCAATCACAGGCAGTCGCGATGAAATCATGATCAACGCCAGTTGGGGATTGGGGGAAAGCATCGTCGGCGGCACGGTCACGCCGGATACCTTCATCGTGCGCAAATCTGATCTGGCTATTACCAGCCGAACCGTCGCTGACAAGCAGCGTATGACGGTTTCTGTCCCGGGAGGCACTCGCGAGGTAGATGTGCCGCGCTTCTTGCGCGCCCAAGCCTCGCTGAATGATGAGCAAGCGATTGAAATGGCGCAACTTGCGCTCACACTTGACGCGACGATGAGTTACCCGGTTGATATCGAATGTGCTTATGCTGGCGGGAAGTTGTATCTGCTGCAGTGCCGGCCAATTACTACGCTGAAGTGATGGGAGCTTTATCAATCAAAGAGAAATTGGATAGTCTCCCTCGGCGCCTGAGCCGGTTGTTGGACAATCCTGCTATTCGAGTTCGGGCATGGTACGAACCGATTGCACGGCAGTGGCTGGAAACCCAGCTCCGGAACCTGGGAGAAATCCGCCTGATCGTGGATGGCACCAAGATTGGCTTTGGGCATCAAATGCTGATCGTCTGTCTGGCTTATCGAAAAAGAGCCTTCCCGATTGCATGGACCTGGGTCAAACAGGCTAAAGGGCACAGCAGTGCAATCAAACAATTGGCGTTGTTGGCCTATGTGCGCAGTTTGATCCCGGTTGGGGCAGCCGTTCGTAAGCTACATCCACAAGCCCGGTCAAAGCATCTGGTTGAGCCAGGCTTATCTGACAATCAAGGACGTCTATCGGGTCAATATGCTGGTTCACTGGAAGTCCGGAGAAAAAGAGCCCTGGTGTCTGGCCACAAACCTGCCCGACATTCAGATGGCCTTGCGGTTTTACGTCCGCAGAATGTGGATCAAAAAAAAAGGGCGATTTCAAGAAACATGGCTTTGACCTGGTGCAGTCTTTCGGAAATTGCATCTGGAAATCAAAGTCCGATTATTCGACATTGAGACGAGGTTCTTTACTATCCTATTGGTCGGTTCGGGATGTTGAGTTTATCAATTGACAAGGTCTCATTTGGAATCCGAATCCTACAGTATTGACACATGGTTTGGTGGCTGTGTCATATCGACAAAA
>JBARZW010000405.1:0-5468 GCA_049650305.1 Promineifilaceae bacterium (SeqCode) | reverse complement strand
CGGCGGCGTCCATCGACCTCAGCCTTGGTTTATTTCCTCATCGTGTGTGGTATCGATGCCGCCCTTACCCTGAGTGTTTATGGCGTAGGATACCTGGGCTACATCTAATATCTAGCCTGGGTTATATCTAGTAAAAGCCCGAAGCGGCTCGGGACAGGGGGTATCGACTGCGTGGTCTGCCGGGAAGCATCTGGCGGCTCAGGTAATAGGCTTTACCGACAACTGTTTCCTTTTCGCCGATAATCCGCGATATGGATTCTTCTAGCGCAAAGAGGGCGGCCTTCTCGACACTTGGCAAGGTCATTGTGACCAGATGGATATGATCCTGGTGGTTAGCGGGATCGTCATCGGTGTCGCGGTAGCGATCATTTTCCGAAATTCACACGCTCCTTCTGCGCTTTCTGAAATTAGGAATCCGGCGAGTATCGGCAACGTTCTAACCCTTCTACCAGATCCGGTATCCCTCGATAATGACCAGCCGCTGTTGGTTCCCCCACCTCCGGAGGTCGATCCCGCCCTCATTGATTCGCTCTTGCCAAGGGACAGCATCCTGGCAATCGACGAACCCCAATTCCAAACGGCCGAGGAGGCTTCACAGTCGCTTGCACCCGACAAGCGTGGCATCGGTCTGGTGATAAATGGGGACGCCCGAGCTTATCCGATTCCGGTCCTCAGCGTTCACGAAATCGTCAACGATAACGTTGGCGGCGAGCCCGTCGCCATTACCTGGTGCCCGTTGTGCTACACGGCCCTTGTTTTCAGCCGGCAGGTGAATGAGGCGATGGAGCCATTGTCGTTTGGCGTCTCAGGTAAGCTACTCTATGAAACGCTAGTTATGTATGACCGTCAGACTGAATCGCTCTGGAGCCAACTCTACGGGGCAGTCGTAGACGGATCGATGGCGGGTGCGAGATTAGCTTTCTTCCCCAGCGTTTTCACAGAGTGGGGGGCATGGCTTCAACAGCATCCAGAGACGCTGGTGCTGGATAAGGGCGCGACCTGTGCCCGGTTCCAGTGCGGCACTTATTCAAGTAATCCCCGGGGCAGTTAGGACGTGGATCCATACGCGAGTTATTACAGTCGTCCCGAGCAAGGGGTTGTAAACCACCAGATTCCTCGCGATGCTGAGGGGATTTCGGGAGGTCCTAAGGAACGGGTGCAAGGCATTCGTGTTGCCGGGGTTGCCCGCGCATATCCTTATGAAGCTCTCAGAGCTCGTTCTTTGATTAACGACGAGATAGACGGACTTCCGGTGTTGATCTAGTCTGAATCGGAAACAGAGACGGGCATGGCTTTCCTGAGAACGGCCGGTGAGATTGTTCTTTCATTCATTTTAGATACTAATGACCAGGGGATCTTCATCGACGAGGAATCGGGATCCCGGGGGGATACGACGAGCGGTAAAGCCGTTGATGGCCCACCGAAAGGGAGCCGTCTATCCCCTGTTGTCGCCACCTCGGCTTTCGAAATTGGCTGGTATGATTACTTTCCGAACAGCGAGACTTATATAGCCAAGTGACTGGCCAAAGTGACAGTCACCTGGGAGGTGACTGTCACTTTAGCGGCTAGTAATCCCGCTCGCGACCGAGGATCATCAAGGCCAAAGCCAGGGTCCGGCCACTATCCTGCAGGTTTTCGGCCGAGATATTGGCCATAGAATCGGCCGGTAGCCTGGCATTTTCCTGCCAACCCTCCCAAGATAATCGGACCTCGGGCGCCACCTGACCACTGTCATATACAGAACCTTCTCGATAGATGATGCTGATATCGATAGGTTCTTCGCTGCGTTTTACATCTGCCCCAACGCGTCCCCCTGCCTCTTCAAATAACTCAGCCAGACGAAGGCTCCCGCCGGAAGAGACCATCAACTGGTCGCCAGAACCGCCGCCTATGCCCCGGAGGTGAACGATCGCTTCCGGTTCAAGGTAGGTAATAAATCCATGTTTGGCCTGTAGGAACCGGGTCACATCCGGGTTGGAGACATCTTCTCCACCTTCCAGGCCTTCCCCACTGTAAGCGACGAAAAGAAAAGTCTTCTTGGGCTGGAATTCGGTCTCCCGCATGATGCGTATCGCCTCCAGCATAACGGCCACGGCGCTCGCGTTATCGTTGGCCCCTGGATGGAATTCCTCGCCAGGCAGAGGAGGAGGTGTATCATACTGGGCCAGAACCATTATCAAGTTCTGGTCCATCTGGGTTTCACCGGGAGTCCCCGCAAGCCCAGGCATGTGACCGATCACGTTAAGAACCGGCCAATACTCTTCGAGGGTGCCTTTCGCCGACATGCTTACCTGGGTATCGAGAGTTAGCTGGGTGACACCGCCCAGTTGCAGTTCCTCGGCCTCACTTCGAAGATCTTGGACCGTTTTTCCGCTGCCTTCCAGGATGCGATCGGCCACCTCTTCGCTGATCCAGAACGAGGGTGACTCCTGCCCTGTGACCCGATTGTTTATGAAGTTGGTCTGTAGCGCAGAGCGGCCGGGTAGCGTAAACTTTCTTGATAACAGATCGGGATCGTCCGTCACGACCAGGAGGCCGCCGCGGGGAACAAAGGCCACAGAATTGGCCTGTTCAGAGGAGGTGACCAGCAAGACTTCGTCCGAGAAATCGGCCGTGCGCAGGTCAGGATATCGCCAGCCGCTACCAAAACCACCAATAGTAGTTGGATCGCCAAGCGTGATCACTCGAACCCGGCCATTTATCTCACCGTCGCTGAGGAAACGACCGGGGAAAATGGCGAAATCCTCGCCCCGGACGAGCTCGGGACCTCCATCGTCGATAGCGAATTCTGGGTTTTCCTCGAGACGTTCGAAAGAACGCTTACGCTCCTGGAAGTAAGTCATGTTTTGCCCGGCCGGTTGAAGACCCAGCTCCTGGAACTGGCTGGCGATATAGGCTGCCGCATCATCCAATCCTTCGGTACCTAACGCCCTACCCTGTAGCCCTGGATCAGTCAGGTCGCTCACATAGGCCATCGCCTGTTGTCCGCTGAAGACTGTGGCATGTTGTTCGTAGTAAGCCACTGGCCCGCTATTGGCCCGGTAGAGGAAGAGGACCACACCGGCGATACCGGCAAAAGTGATAGTATACCTGTTAACCAATCGATTGATGATTAAGCTGCCGTCATCTACCAGACGACGAACTCCTTCTCCAAACAAATTGAAGCTGAAGATGGCGATGAAGAAGGCCAGGATCGGGTAGAGAGCCAGCCATGGATAGGCTCTTGAATAAGTCCGGATGTTGCTCAATAAGGCGCCCCATTCGGGAACATCGGAATAGTGGTAGGGTGCCGCGAAGGTCTCGAGCTCGTAGAACGCACCGCCACCAATAAAGATGCTTAGAAATCCCAGTTCACCAAGAAGAATAAGGACGCCACCCATTTCAATGGCGGCGATCGATATGAGAGGTGATAGGAGATTTGGCATGATGTGCCGGTATATGATTCGTGGCGTCCGCGCACCAACCGCCACGGCGCTCTCGATGTAGGCCCTCGGCCGAATAGCGATGACCTCGCCCCGCACAAATAGCATGATCTCGCCCCAGCCAACGAAGCCAAGAGCGATGATGAAGGGCATTACTCCCTGGCGAATACCCAGGGCTAGGATGAGGATCATCGCCAGTAACAGAGCGGGGAAAGCTGCGATGACGTCGACCGCACCAAGGATCAGGCGATCCAGCCAGCTACCAGTAGCCCATCCCGCGATTGCTCCGATCACGATGCCTACCGCCATCCTGGCTGCCACGACCAAGATGGCCAGGAAAAGAGTCAGCTGGGCGCCCGAAAAGATCAGGCTCATAATATCTCTGCCCAACATATCAGTGCCCCAAGGAAACGCATCACCAGGCGCAAACGGGGGTGCGACCAATTCTCCGTCTACTAGCTCCAATCCCTTGGTGGCATAGGGGCTATGGGGGGTCATACCCGGTCCGAACAGGACGATGACCAGAAGGACGAGCACCATCAACCCACCCAGGACAAAGGGAAAATTACGCCACACCGATACCCACAAAGATGGCTTGTTACTCCGGCGGAAGGTCGCTTCAATTGGCTCACTCTGGTCCGTCGCCTGGCTATGCCCCCTGAATATGTCTTGGTCGTCGACGCTTCCTGTCCTTCGCTTGATCCAGGCGGTCAGGGCATTGTCGGTGATGTACTCGCCCAATTCGGCCAAAGTCGATTTGATAGCTTCAAGGGGTTTTTGTCGCTTTCCTGTCGCCAGGTGGGCAGGCGTCTGGCCAACCCGCGGGTCAATTAATCTGTAGCTCAGATCCAGGATGAGGTTGATCAAGATGAATAAGATTCCAAAACAGAGTAGCAAGGCCACAACCAGATCGTCATCCCGCATGGCGATGGCTCCCAAGAGCGTATAACCAACGCCAGGCCATCCGAAGTAGGCTTCGACGACTGGTAGGCTGCTCAGGGCGAATCGAAGCGAGATTCCTATTGTGGTCAGAATCGGGATGGCCGCATTCCTCAGAACATGACCACCCATGATCTGGAACTTCCGCAGTCCTTTGCTCCGAGCCGTTCGAACGTAATCCTCGGCCAGGACATCCCTCACGGTGACAAAGGTAACACGCGTTATTTGAGCCAGGGGACGTGCTGCCAAGACCAGGACGGGTAGGATTAAATGTGCGTCCCAGCCAAATCCGCCAACCGGTATATAGGATCTTCCGGTCTCTTGGGTCACAGTGATAACAAGCCATTGGAGAAGGAAAGCAGCGAAGAAACTTGGAACAGAAATACCTATAATGGTCGCCAGTAAAATGCCCAGGGAGTGGCGCGTACCTCGTGCAGCCGCCCGGATGCCAAGGGTCAATCCGACTACTGTCGCCAGGAGAAGAGAAATTCCCAAAAGGGCGAGACTTCGGGGCAAGCGCTCCAGGATGACTTGACTAACAGGAATTTCAAGCATGCTGACAGCGCCGGCGGTCGTCGTGCCCAGGTCACCCTGTAACAGACGGGTGATATAGGACCAGGTGTCGGCGGAGGCATCGACGATAGCCTCGCCAAATTCCATCCCCCTGGCCATGTTCAGCCCGAAATAGCTGAGAAAGATGATGGCCAGGAGAATGATCAGACCAAAAAGAAGTCGCCGCAATATAAAGGACAGCAATCCCAAGGAGTCTAGCCAGGCGCTCGCCGGCTTACTGGCGCCAGACTTCCCTGGTGAACCTGGGGGTTCCTTTGCCTTGGTCGTTTGAGTTATATCCATTTGCGTCGTACAGTTCGGACTAATAGTTGATTTCCCGGCCCAGGATCATGAGGGCCAATGTTAGAGCCTTGCCCGCATCCTCCAAGTTGTCGACAGAGAAGTTTTCCATGTTATCAGTTGGCAGTCCAGAATTCTCCTGCCAGCCATCCCAAGCCAGGTAAACAGTAGGCGCTTCATCCCCTCCCTGGGCAAAGGGATTCTCCTCATAAACAAAGGCCAGGTCTATAGCGTCATCGGACCGCTTGCTCTTGA
>JBARZW010000404.1:0-9363 GCA_049650305.1 Promineifilaceae bacterium (SeqCode) | reverse complement strand
AGATAAGACAAGATATTGGTTATTTGCCGGGTGAGGTCTTTTATTACGATAAGATGAAAGTTATTGACTTGCTTAACTATTCGGCAAGCTTTTATAAGAAGGACTGCACGAAACGATTGCATGAATTGGCCGACATCATGGAGCTTGATCTAAAGAGAAGGATAGACGACCTTTCTTATGGTAACAAAAAGAAAGTAGGCATTGTGCAAGGGCTTTTACACCAACCAAAACTTCTTTTTTTAGACGAGCCAACAAGTGGACTTGACCCCCTCATGCAACAAAAGTTCTTTAATCTGGTCCGAGAGGAGAATCGAAGAGGCGCGACCATATTCTTTTCATCTCACATCCTCGCCGAAGTGCAAAAAATGTGCACTCGGGTTGCTATTATCCGAGAAGGGGAAATCGTTACGATTGAAGACATAAAGACCCTGCAGAAAGACAACTACAAGAAAATCAGTATCGTCGCCGATGAGATTGATAAAACGCGATTTGATGTGGGTGGTGTTAGCAACCTGACCGAAAGCGATCATACTGTGAGTTTCTTCTACAAGGGCGATATTAACGTCATAACGAAACTTATCAGCGCAAATACAGTTTCCGATGTTTCAATTGAAGAGCCTACTTTAGAAGAGATCTTCATGCATTATTACGTCTAGGTGATGACAATGAATATCTATTTGCATGAATTCAAAATGAATGTTCGGTCCGTGATAACCTGGTCCATTGGGATTGTTTTACTGATACTGATCTATATGTCAATTTTTTCCAGTTTAGCGATCGACGCCGAAACTCTCAATGAAATGATGGCGGAGTTTCCGGAGGAGTTCTTGACAGCATTTGGCATGAACGGCATTGACCTGTCAACTGTGCTTGGTTTTTTTGGATTGATAATTCTCTTCGTCCAATTATGTGTCGCCATACAGGCGGCCAATTACGGGTTTGGCTTGGTATCTGTAGAAGAAAGAGAACTGACGGCAGATTTTCTGCTGACGAAGCCTGTTGGGCGCAAAAAGATCCTGACCAGCAAATTGCTTGCCGCCCTAACAGGTCTTACGATTACCAATATCATTATATGGATTAGCAGTTTTTTTTCTATAAGCGTTTTTCGGGATGGAAGACCCTATGAGACAAAGACCCTGGTCTTGCTCCTCTTAACCATAACCTTTTTGCAGTTATTCTTTCTGACTGTCGCGATGCTTATTTCTTTGTTCAAGAAAAGGATAAGGAGCGTAACGCCCTATTCAATGGGTCTTGTATTCGGGCTATATATCCTGAGCGCTTTTAGCGGAATGATTGGCGATGATAAATTATCCAATATAACGCCTTTCAAGCATTTTGAGACAAACTACATCGTAACGAACGGAGCTTTTGACGTACCATTGGTGCTTCTTAGTGTGTCGCTGATCGTCATCTCTGTGCTGGGCAGCTATATACTTTATTCAAGAAGAAATATCCACTCAGTGTAAGGGGTTCATTCGCCAAAATTGTTGAGTTCCTTTGCATTCAGCTTCCAGGGATCTTTGGCGAAAGAACTTGCTCTACAGAGTTAGTGAACAGACAAGTAAGGAAGAGAAGAGATGAATATCTTTAAGAGAGAACTTAAAGCGAACCTAAGATCGCTACTGGTTTGGGGTGGCATTACGATCCTATTTATCTTTATAGCGATCACGAAATTTTCAGCGTACGAAGGAAACCCTGAAATGCTGGAAATCTTGGATAGTATGCCGCCTGAATTGTTATCTGCCACTCGGATGGACGCCTTCAACTTAACCACAATCACAGGTTTCTATGGCGTGATGTTTACCTACTTTTCGCTAATAGCCACGATATCCGCTGCAATGTGGGGAAGTGATATTATTTCGAAGGAAGAGCGTGATAAAACGGTTGAGTTTTCCCTTACGTTGCCGATAACCAGGGAAAGACTCATCACGAGTAAAATATTGGCGGCCCTGGTTAATTGCATCGGTTTGCTA
Source organism: Promineifilaceae bacterium (SeqCode) (assembly GCA_049650305.1). GTDB lineage: Bacteria > Chloroflexota > Anaerolineae > Promineifilales > Promineifilaceae > UBA11865. The sequence goes on along the minus strand of JBARZW010000404.1, from coordinate 7,390 downwards.
CTTATCATGTGGGCTGCCTCAGTGGCGGCCGTGGCACAATACCAACCGGACAGCGAATTTTATACCTTCCTGGCCTTACTGATGCTTTCTCTTTTTATAATACAAACGGTCTTCTTGTCCGTAGGTATATTTCTGGGCTGCTCGATGAAGCAATACAAGCGGGCAGGGTCTGTAGCGGTGTCGCTTCTGCTTGGCGCCTACTTTCTCTCAATAGTTGCTGGTATGAATGAGAACCTGGAGTTCCTAAAGGTCTTGTCTCCATTCACATATTTCAATCCTGTGACGCTGCTGAACGAGTCAAGCATTGATATCAGCTATGTATTATTGTCGATGGGTATCATCGCGGTGTTGATCATTGGTGGGTACTATACTTACGCAAGGAGAGACTTGTATATTTAATAGATCCTCCGCAAACATACGATTCTTCTTAGTGAAGAAAGCTGCCTCAATGAGATGAGGCAGCTTTTTGTTTGGCCGGGGAGCAGCGAATCCCCCCGATGACTACTATCCATAGCGAGCCCCTAAACCTGTACCTGCTTTTCAGGTTTTAGTGTGGTTCATAAGGACGGTACTGACGAAAGAGGATCCTTTCTATTGGCGCAGAGCCAAGGCTCCAGTTTGCGGGTCCGAATTGGACGAGATAATTAAGACTCTGACTACGCCTTGGCTCATCTGAAGTTGTGATGAGCGAGACTCCAAATCTAGGTTAGCTCGAAACTTGGCAGTGCACCAGACTAGGTACACAGAAGTTGGTCAACTGCAGGCGATCTTGGACAATCTGAAATCGTGGCAGTTCAAGGACTAAGATTGCTCCAGTTAGCCTTGGAAAGAAAGTAATAGCAACTATCATCTAGGTTTTTTTTCAGTTGAAAGCCTAGCTTTTCGAGGAGATTCTTCGCACGATCATTATTGTAATAGGTATGGGCTTCTACTCTTGAGAGCAATAGATCAGCAAAACTATAATCGATGATGGCAATCAGACCTTCGCTCATTAAACCCTTGCCCCAGTATTCCTTCGCCAAATCAAACCCGATCTCACCTTTGTTTCCAATCTCAATATCTCCATAGCCACATGTCCCAATACATCGACTGTTTGCTTTTAACGTAATTGCCCAAGTTAGCCCTTTCCCTTGCTCAAATTCGGAAATGAACTGATCGATAAACTGTGTCGTTTGCTCCATTTGCGTATGCGGCTGTTCGAAAAACCACTTGGCGATATCTGGATCAGAAAAATTCCGGAAGATTGCAGTGGAATCATCAAGTGATATTCCCCTCAGTATTAAGCGCTTAGTCTTAATTATTGGGTGGTCCTTGGGAAATTCGGCTTGGTTCATAGCTTACTCACCTCTCTCGGATCCATTTCAATATTACAGCACGGACTGTTCAAATTGAGTCTCAGACGGAGGACTCATATCCTGACCAAATTCGGTACTAGATCAATCCACATCATATCCAACCGGCTCAGCTCGCTGTGCGAAGGTCCCGATAGTCTTGATATCGAGTGTTAGAATTCCGAATGTGAAATTGCTTCCAGGGAGCCTTTGCCTTCACAATTTTCTGTTACCCTATATGGGTGCTGTTACTTATTGACGATCAAGCTTCCAGAACCTAGGAGGACGAAATTAGTTTCGACATTCAGGCCCCGGAGAAAGTATAGGCACGATGCCTAACGGACTATCGAAACCCTTGTTTCTATTGCAGACTACGGACAACCAATAATCAACGATCGCCTCGATCCGGCTAATAATAATCTTCAATTCCGAATCCGAATTGCTTGTCCTGCTCCGTCATCCGGATCAGATGTCGCAGCCTTTTCTCGAATTCTTCAGGTCGCTTTCTCGCCACGTCGACATATGCTATCCGAATGCGCTGGTACGGTCCCGAATACCTCTGGAAATTCTCCCAAGCCTGTTCATTGGCGCGAAAGGCTGACTCTATAGCAGATGGAAATTGGAACTCCGCCTCTAGGACATCGTCTATCGTGGTCAGAACGTCCGGCATCACTTTTTCCTGTTCAATCAGTCTCCTTAGGCGTTCTTTGTTGGTTTGCGAAAACCTACTGCGGGGCTTTCTTGGTGTAAAGCGCTGCGAGTACTGGTCTTCATCAATGGTCTTGGTGATGCTGTCTATCCACCCAAAGCACAACGCTTCTTCGACGGCATGATTGTAGGGGATGCGCGCGATACCGGTATGTTTCCGGGGGTAGATCAACCAGATCTCGGCCGCAGTTCTGTAGTTCGCTTCTAGCCATTGTCGCCATGCTTCCCGATTGGAAACATATAATCGGTCGGATTCGTTCATAGCCTGTCGTCCGTAAAGCGCCGAATCATCTAGTGATAATAGGAGCGTCCGATTTGGTACTGTCACATTCATGAAGGCTGCGGATCACTCCGAATTCCTCAAGAGTTGTCATCACCAATCAAGTGTCGCAGCCATCTTCGTGCGCCGGATAGCGCCCATGAGCCCAGTCGTAGAAACTCCCTGACCCCTTGAGAGTTCTACCCTCGATCGCTCCAGAAACTCCAGCATCGATCCGGCGACGTATCGCCCGCAGCTCCTCGACAAGTATGCCCCAGTTTCTTGGATGCCCCGATGCATCCCGCTCCTCATACAGTTCGTCGAGTTCAATGAAAAGCTCCCGCTAATATCTCGCTGGCCAAGAATGGTAATCAACTATTAAAGCGGTTTGTAGCGCTTCAATCTTCGACATTTTGATATTTTGGCACGTGAATACCCTCGAGAACTGCAGGTACATTCCCGTCTAGTCTAGTATTCTCAAAATACAGCGGCTCACTACGCCTATATGGCGATATGTCCAAATAAGCGTCGCGAATGCGCTGCATCGACACGGCAAGGATCGCGTTCGCCCGGCCTCGTCCCCGATTGCTCGCGTCCTCCAGGGCCAGGCTCCGCAGGAAATCACTAGAATGGTTCTCGCTGTTGGCCATCATTGCCCGGGATAAGGCGGCGTGGACGATATTGGCCTCGAAAACTCGATAAATACGGACCGTCGATATGCCGGCCGCGTGAACATTCTCCGTGCGCGCTGGCTCGTTTTCCAATACAGTTCTAATCGCCTTCACGACATATTGGTCCGGCTTGAGATCGATACCCATCGCATCTTCAAACTCTTCGACCAGTTCTCGGGTTGGATCCGATTCCAACTCCGAACCATCGGCTCGGCTGAAACTACGCAGGCAGAAATCCCGGACCGCAGGCCAATCCGATGGCTTGATAAATATCCGGAAGTCCTGCTCGGAACGAGATCGTTCGCTGTCATAACGAAAGTTTTCGACGATCGCATTCATATTGGCGAAGTTTCGGATGCGAATGGCTCCCCCAAACGGCTGGGCCTTGACGAGCACCTGCGGCTCGACTTCATCCGCCAGCAGTGTGGCCTTGTGTTCCAGAGCCAACATTGGCTCGCCATTCACAGGGTGGGGAAAAACGACCCGGGCCAGGGCAGCGACGCTGACGCGCAAACTCAATGTCGCGGTCGGGCCAATTCCATAGGTCTGGAAGCCATTTTCCCCGGTCATTCGCTTGCTGAGGCGTAGGCAACTGCCTCTTCAAAACCCATCGCCCGCCCCTGTGCCAACAGCGTCTCAAACTCCTCCTCGAGTGCTGATTGCATATGCTTCCGGGCCCGCTCAATCTCTACCCGGTCGGCAGGCCACCAGGCTCCGCCGATGGCATTGAGCTGGCTTTCTGCCGCGCCGAGCAGGGGAGCGGCCCATTCATACTTCCCTTGCTCAGCAGCCAGGCCAGCCAGGCCAGCAAGGCATTCAGCGATCCCGCGATGATTACCCAGTTCGAGAAAATCGCTCAGGCTTTCCTGGAATAGTGACTGTGCTTCTTGATAATTACCCTTGTGCTGGGCGATGTAGCCGATGGTGTTCACTAGGCGGGCCTGATCACCCCGGGCATCAGCCTGTTCATACAATTCTTCAGTCCGGCGATAATATTCCTCGGCCTTTTCATAGTCACCCTGGGTTCGGGCGACTTCCCCATAGTTACTCAAACCAAAAGCCATGCACCATATGTCACCGGATTCTTCCAAGAAAGGTGTGGCCATGTCGAGCCACTGGATAGCTTGGTTGGGAACGTCCAGTCCTAGGGATACATTCGCGAGATGGACCAGGGTCGTCCCTTTCATCCAGGGCTGATCCTGCTGGTCATAGAGCTCTACAGCCTCCACCAAATGGGGATAGGCTTCTTTGTCCCGGCCCTGATTGATTAACGCGGTCCCGTAGCAGAGCTTGGCCATGGATAAACCTTCGTCAAAGTTTAACCGTTGGCACAATTCGACGGATTCCCGGGCTCGCTGGACGGCAAGGATCAGATCGCCGATCCACAAAGCCAAGTAGGCTCGCACGACCAGGGCCAAGGCGCGCACCGGTGAATCACCCAGTTCGTTCGTGACCTCCAGGATACGTTCTGTCCATTCACTCCCCTCTTGCAGGTGGCCGTAGCGGTACCAGAACCAGGTAAGTTGGGTCATCATGGCGCTTGCAAGAGGGATGCCCTCCTCGTGCTGTTCAGCCCACAATAAGGCAGCCCGGAAATTGTCATGTTCTTCATCGAGGCGCTGCAGCCAAAAAACGGACTGGGCGCCGAAGACGCCTGCTCCCATGCCACTTCCCGCTAGCTGGGCATAGTAAAAGCAATGAGCTCTCCGTAAATCGGCTACGATGCCAGCCTCTTCACCCTTTTCCCGTGCATAATCGCGGACGGTTTGAAGTATGTCAAAACGGGGTTCATCGCCTACCGATTTGACTTGACGGAGCAGGCTGTTGTTTAGAAGTATTTCAATGCCGGAAAAAACATCGAGTTCGCCCGATGGGTTGCAGACTCCCTCGGCCGCCTCCAGTGTAAATCCACCGGCGAAGATACCTAGGCGAGTGAAGAGGATTTGTTCTGCCGGTTCGAGTAGATCGTAGCTCCAATCGATGGTCCGGCGCAGCGTCTGCTGCCGGCTGGGCAAATCTTTGGCCCCACCGACCAGCAGTTTAAGGCTCTGGTCCAGACGTGTGAGTAGGGCTTGGGGCGGGAGCATCTTGATGCGGGCGGCGGCGATTTCGATGGCTAAGGGCAGCCCATCCAAGCGGCGACAAATCTCGATCACCGCAGCACTGTTATCTTCGGTGATTTCGAAATGAGGATTGATAGCCTTAGCCTGCTGCCTGAAAAGGGCGACGGCTTCATATTCAAGAGTCTCGTCCAGGATTTCGGATGCATCTGGAGGTAAACTCAGGGGTGAGACGGGGTATTCGAATTCCCCTCGCAATTGTAAGGGGATCCGGCTTGTGACCAGCACGCTGATTCCTGGCGAAGAGGCCAGCAGCTCAGCCACAACCGAGGCCGCCCCGGTAATCTGTTCGAAATTATCAAACAGCAAGAACATCTCCTTATTCGACAGATAATCTTTCAGGTTTTCTAGCGGCGGCCGGCCCCCGCCTTCGCGGATTCCAATCGTATGGGCAGTGGTGGTTACTAATAGGTCCGGATCGCTAATCGGGGCCAAATCGACGAAGTAGACTCCGTGGGGGAAATTATCCTGTATGGTCCGGGCCGTCTCTAGCCCCAGGCGAGTCTTGCCTGTCCCGCCCGGCCCGGTCAGCGTAACCAATCGCGCTTCCGGGCGCTTTAGTAGATCCGTAATCTCTACCAGCTCGGCAGCTCGTCCGATGAAATTCGTCGGCGCCACCGGAAGATTGTGGGGCGTCTTTCTGGTCGTCGATGCTAGTGCGCCGCCGTCTCCAACCCGGCCGCCAAATTGGCCCTCGTTATAGAGCAAAGTAGCCTCGGCCGGCATCGATAGACCGAATAACTTGAAATACTGCTTCAGGTTTGCCGCCGCATAGATCAAGCCAGCCAGGCGAATTTCAGCAGCCTGGCCCGCTTTATGACAGTAGCTCAAACCAGCGGCCGCGCCCGCCAGCCAATATTGGCCCCATAAGTCGTCATGCAGACTTGGATAACGCTCCCGAATCCACCCCTCAAAGGCGATCCGTCCCGCCCGAATCGCCGCATTGACGCCGACCATCTCAATCGGGGCCTGGTGAACATCCAGAATGTCATGTTCTGCTAGCTGCGTGATCAGCTCTACCACACTAGAAAAAGACCCTTGCGATATGGCATGAACAAGGTAAGACATTTCCAGGTACCGTTGATCGAACAGAAGAGGCATGCTCTCTTTAAAGAGGGCAAAATCGATCAGATAGTAGCCCTCTAGCTTATCTCCCTGAGGTGAAAATTTGGCCAGGATATTGTTGGTGTTCAGATCACTGTGCTGCAGCCCTACAATGGCATCACCAGGTCGGACCGGGCCCCAGGGTTCCGGGTTGCGGGCATAGTACAATGGGTTAGGGAAGATGTTCCCCTGGATGATGAATCCGCGGCTATTCGGGTGGATTTGGCACTCCTCACGTAAGAAGCTTTCGATTTTCTGACCTGGATGTAAGCGGAAGCCCAGCCATCGTTTCAATAGGGCCTGGGGGTGATCCACCTGCTCGAATGCCAGGCCTGCGTTCCATTCAACCAACAGGTAATGGTTTGTAGCCCTGAAGAGGGTTTCCAGTTGACTCTGCTGCCGGTGTTTCGACAGGGTGCGAAAGTTGGTGAGGGAATGCCCCGCAATAGCGTAGAAAATGGCCAGAGCATGTTCGTCCTCTACTCGTTCGTAGAAAACCTCGGGGATGTGTTGGCGAGCAAATTCCGTCGGCGACTTATCGAGCACCACCTGATGCCGCGAGATCTCATCGGATTGGGCCATCGGCCGTTTCCGGTCAAGCTTCATGACCAGGTGCTCTACCCGACTGGAGTCCAGTGCACTCACGCTAACAAGATAAATGGCCGCACCCGACCACCCACCGACCAATTCTTGGAGCGGTGTGATGGTGATCTCGTGTTGCTCCTGGGCTAATTGGATGACGCGCTGATATTCAGGAGGTAGTGATTGGAAGCTAGCCGCAGATTCGGTCATGATTCGAGCCTTCCAGCCTCGGGCTGAGAGTCAAATACAAGTTGGTTAGTGGGGATCTTCTGGGAAAAACTCTACCAAAAGTCACCGCCTTCGCTATGGAAGGAGAGCGATGTGCAAAAACGAGCTCTTACTTACCACGGCCAAAAGCCCAAACAGTTGAAGAGGGTCAGGGAATTATTATAAGCGAATACCATTTGTCGAACGAAAAATCAGAAACGACGTTGCGATAACTCCTCTTCACGGGTCAAAGTGGCCCAATTCTTGAGCATTTTGAGCAAGTTTATTGTACGCTCGAGAGTCCTTTTGGCAACAACAATGCCTCACCTGAATTAATTAGTGGAAGCAATATGCTAACGGTCCTGCCACTGGATAAGGGTGAATGCTCCTGGGACGTGAACGAAGCGG
>JBARZW010000403.1:0-9621 GCA_049650305.1 Promineifilaceae bacterium (SeqCode) | reverse complement strand
AGAGAAAACGGGAACCGGCATCTTGGTTCCCTACACTTCCTATACCAGCAGGAACCATCGGGAACAGACATACATTTCGTTCAGGTTCGCCAATGGCTGACGGCCGAAGACGAGTACTCTGACTTTGTTGGCGCACATGGTCAGACTGATGAAATGGGTGACCTGCAGACCGAAATCGAAGCATTATCATTCTTCTTATCAACAGAACAAGCACTTGAACGGATCAACGGCCGAAAAGGGAAAAAGACTACACGGATAAAAAGTGCTGACCGCACAACTTGGTTCCACCGGTATCCTTGTAGACAGTGGACGCGATTGGACTCGAATCCCCAAGCTGAGGCTTCTCAGCCCCTCTCCGGATGTCAACCCAAAAATCAAGATTCGCATCCCAAATGCCAATCTACCGGAGGTTAATTCTTCAAACAATTAGCGATTTTGGAAGGAACCGTGAGGCCTGACCACTTCTTCGATTCTGCAATCCTACATTGAGCAACCCAGGAAACAGTCGCCACAAATCATGTTGCTGGAGGAGAGGTAAAGGCTCTCACGCCAAGTGAAGAGGGCATTATGCCTTTCTCTTTTTCAACTCGACGCTGATAACCCATATTTCATTTTCGCCCACATTTTCCAGGGTATGGGGAGGAAGCGGATCACTCCATAGCACGGCCGGCGGCGTCGTTAACGATTCAACTTTGCGCGAATCAAGGACGATATTGCCTTTTTCGTCGCGCCGCACAAACTCACTCCAACTCCGGACATATAGAGCACCTGGCCAGCAGTGGGTGTGAACTGGGGTCGTTCTTCCCGGTCCAATTCGGGTATCAAGGACTCTTACCGATTCGTTTTCAAAGAGCAAGGTGTGATTTTCCGGCGCTGCGATGAGTGCATCTAGTTCGTCTGGCCAAGGCCAATTTTGCTGATCCGATCGTACGTTGTCATTTTCCATATCTTTCGCTCAACAGTGATCTAATTTAGTGACTTCACGGTTCCCCAAAACCGCTAACCTTGTGGTCAAAGGTGGGCGTGATTGGACTCGAACTCCCTAGCTGAACGGCTCATTCATGAGCCGGCTCAGCCCTGATCCCTAAAAACGGAGATCGAGTCGTTTATGCGCTTATGCTCGAGGTAGAATCCATTAACAATTAGCGTTTTTTAAAGGAACCGTGGGGTCTCATTTGCAGCGTTATTGTCAATGAGCCTCTCGGGGCACAATGATATATCTTCTCGATATTCTACGGCTATCAAATCAGGTGTCAATCCTCTAGTATTCTGATTCCAACGCAGAATTCGTCAATTGAAAAATCAACCATCTTGGGCCAAATACCAGGATGGCAAAGAATCTCATCTCAATGTCGAATATTCGGACTTTGATTTCCGGTTCGCCGATCCTTTGGCGCCATTTCCGGAAGATCGTCCTTGAAGGTACGCCATCAGGATTGGGACTGGGATGAAACCGTTAAGATTGAGGGGGGGTTCAGAGGCTGTGGTTATTAGCGTTTAATTATTTCAACAGCAATTGAATTATTACAAATGTCAGCGAATAAGCATGACAAATGTCACTTTCCAGGCCAGTAACATGGAGCATAAAATTCTTCTTAGAATATTTCAATGAAAGTTGAAATGATGCTTATGGCATGAGAATCATTGATTGGAAATTGTTAGGAGGGAAACGATTGTGTCTGAATTCTTAGAATACACCCTCGATAAATTCACCTTTCCGGTCGCCACTGACCGTTACTACAACCCCGATGGCGTGTGGGCCAAGGAAGAAAATAGCCAGATCACAATTGGCCTCTCGGATTTCCTACAACAGCGCAGCGGCGACATTGCTTTTGCAGACATTGTGGAATCAGGTACAGAGTTGGGTTTTGACGACGAAGTGGCCAATATCGAGACTATCAAAGTAGATTTCAGACTACCTTCACCTGTTTCCGGTACAGTGATCGAGACGAACCCGGCCATGGAGATGGAGCCAGAGGTCATCAACGAGGATCCTTATGGCGCGGGTTGGCTGGCTGTTATTGAGGCGTCAAACTGGCCGGCCGATCAGACTCAACTGCTAGATCCCCAGGCCTACTATGAGCACATGAAGATCGAAGCGGAAGAGGAGGCCAAGAATCTATGAAACAAGCCAAAAAAGTAATCATCGTGCCCTGCAGTGGCATCGGCAAGACCTATGGCACGGTTAGTCGCGAGGCTGCTTATGAGGTCGTTGAAGACCTTCGACCCGAGCACGCCCAACTGGTTGCCCTGTCGCTGCTTGTGCTTGGAGACGACGATGCTCGCTTAGCCGTGGCTCAGAGCCCGACCATTGCTATCGACGGCTGCAAATTGGCCTGCGCTAGCAAGATGGTAGAAGAGAGCAGCGGTCATGTGGCTCAGGAATACGCTGTGTTGGACGTTTATCGTCGCTATCGCCAGTTAAAGCCCCGCGGCATCGCCGAGTTGAATGAAGGCGGGTTGCAACTAGCCCATAATTTGGCCGAAGAAGTAGCCGCCAGCGTCGACGAGCTTCTCGTTGACGAAGGAGGTCAAGATGCCTAAGCTACCCCAAAAGAAAGTCGGTATCGTCGCCTGTTCGGGCGAAGAACTGGCTGAAGGAACGGTAACGCGCTTGGCGGCCTTGCGTGTTTTGGAGGACCTACGGCCGAACGATACAGTGACGATCTGCCTACCGTTGTTCCTGGCCGGAGGAGAAGGCGATCGCGCCTTTGCCCGCTTTTATCCGACCATTGCCGTCGATGGCTGCGAACTGCGTTGCGCCGCCCGGGCGACCGAGATGTATTCGGGCAAGCCGGCGGCCAGCATCGTGGTCACCGACGTGGTCAACGAGGCCGGGCTGGATCAGCCTGAGGGACTGCGCCGCTTAAATGAAGCCGGACTGAAAGCTGTGGAAACCACCGCCCATCACATGGCATTCATGGTTGACGACCTGCTGGGCAAACGCTGGAGCAGGCGCCGGGGAGACTTTCTCGAGGATGAAAACCCGGCAGAAGGCGGGGATAGTTCAAAGACGGCTACCTGCGCCTGTGGTTCAGGCATTCCCATCCAGACAGTCACTATCGGCGGCGATGAGGTGACCCTCATTGCCTTACCCGCGCTCTTCGAGCAGTTTCAGGAAGCCGGCAAACAGCCCACGGCCGAGACGGACAGCGCATTGCTGGAACAGGTCAAGATCTACAACCTAGTGCCCGACGAATTAGAGGCCGCTTATCTAAAGATGTTGCAGCAGGAATATGCTGTCTTTTGCGCTGAAAAGGAACCGGTGATATGAGTAGGACGGCCGTTTATGACACAACAGTTACTTGGAAGGGCGAGCATTGGGGTCACATCGTCATGGGCAACGGGCCGGAGATGGAATTCTCCGCCCCGCCAGAAGCCCAGGGTACGCCGGCGTGTTCACGCCCGAGGATGCTTTCGTGGCTTCTGTGAACACCTGCATCATGATGATGTTTATCTGGGCCACTGAACGCTTCAAGCTTAATCTTCTGTCCTATGAATGCCGGGCCGAAGGCACTAAGCTCATCGAACTGGACCGGACGGAGATCTTTACCGATGTCCGCCTCCTGCCCCATATCCGAGTAGGAACGAACGGTGATGACCCAGCCGTGGTGGAATCACGCATCCAACGGGCTTTGAGGGCCGCCCGGAAATACAGCCTGGTGGCCAATTCCGTGAAATCAGAGGTCATTATCGAGCCGACGATTGAGATCGAGATCTGAGAGACACGGGGACGCGGGGACACAGGGACGCGGAGAACCCCCGACCCCAGCCCCCAATCCCTATTAACAAATATCAATTCACCATTAGCAAGGAGTTTCGAAATGTTGACGATTAAGGTGCTGGGACCTGGTTGCCCCAACTGCCACAAGGTAGAAGAGAACGCCCGCCAGGCAGTGACTATGCTTGGTACGGAAGCCAGAATCGAGAAAGTAACCGACCGGGCCGAATTCCAAAAATATAACCTTCTGGCGACGCCGGGCCTGGTCATCAACGAAAAACTCGTCTCGGCCGGTCGCATCCCCAGCGATACGGAAGTGATGACCTGGGTGGCTGACGCCCTAGAAGCAGCCTAAGAGGAATACCCATGTCCACAGATTACGTTGCTTATCGCAAGGTCCTTGAGCAAGGCCTGGCCCAGCTCAGCCGGGAACTTCCCGGTCCGATGAGCGGTTTCGCTCGCTTGCACCGCAAAGCGACCGCCGAGGGAGCTCTCAGCAGCAGTGTTAAGGAGATGATGGCTCTGGCTATTAGCATCGTTGCCGGCTGTGAAGGGTGCATCGCCTACCACATCCACGACGCCATTGAAGCTGGCGCCTCGCGAGATGAGCTTCTGGAGACGATTGGGGTGGCCGTTCTCATGGGAGGCGGACCCGCATCCATCTACGCCACTCGCGCCATGGAGGCGGTGGACCAATTCTCCCTTGTATCGGCGGAGATACGATAGCTGGCCCTTTGTAACGGAGGCCGTATGTGGGTCGAGAAATATGAGGTAGAGGTCTTTACACCGCCTTGTGAACCGGGGGGCGAGCGCTATTCGGCGGTTGCCCATCTGTCCCACAGCATAGCCGAGGTCCTTCCCTACCTCAACGCCACTTTAGCCGGGGCTAAATATATGCCCTCGGCAAATGCATTGACCTGGAAGAGGGGCGGTCACCTCGTTGCCTTCCATACCGATCGGGTGGCAGTTAGTAATGTCGCCGATCGCAAAAAAGCAGTCAGCGAGTTAGACCGAATGATTGAACTGGTTAATCGTACCTGGGATCGAAAGGCCGAGATAGTCCCAGATTACAGGGGCCAGAAACAACCTTCCCCGATGGCTATCTACCAATTACTGCCCCGAACCAACTGCCGAGAATGTGGCGAGGCAACTTGCATGGCATTTGCCTTAGGCCTGATCCAAGGCAAACACGCGTTAGGAGAATGCCCGGCGCTTACTGTGGATCAGCAGGCAACTCTGGCAACTTCTTTGTAGTAATTGGCTAAGAGCAAACGGATGAACACTGAAATAACAGATATAGTCCTAAAGAAAGCTCAAGCCATTTTGAAGAGCGAATGCAGTCCCATCGGTCTGATGGCATCGCCCGAAGGCTACCCCCACGTCTGGGCTCGGGACAGCGTCATCACCTCCCTGGGCGCACTGCTTACACCCGGTCATGAACTTTGCTTGAGACGTTCCCTTGAAACCCTGGCCGGGCAACAGTCCGAGTTAGGCGCCATTCCGAATAACGTGAGCGTAGCCACTGGCCGTTTGGACCATACCAATGCCGGCTCGGTCGACTCCAACCTTTGGTTCATCCTCGGCCATGTTCTCCAATACCGGGCTACAGATGATCTCGAATTCTTGCGAAGCCAGTGGCCGGTATTTGAGCACGCTTTACTCTGGCTGCGCTATCAGGACTCCAACGGTTGTGGCTTGCTAGAAGTTCACGAAGCGGCCGATTGGGCCGACCTGTTGGCCAATCGTTTCAACATCCTCTATGACAATGTACTCTGGTACCCGGCGCTGCGGGCCATGGCCGAGATGGCTGGCGCCATCGGGCAAGACAGCAGTCGCTACGCCGAGATGGCCGACGACGTGCGCCATAAGCTGCGGATCGTGCTCTGGGTAGGCCCCGAAAACGATGATGAGTGGGGCGATAGTTGTCCAGGCCACACCGAATGGCAGCATACTTTGAGCCAGGTTGACCCGGTACTGATTAAACGCCCCTTTTTCCTGCCCTATGTCGCCTTCCGCGATTTTGGCGATTACTGTGACGTCTTCGGCAATCTGCTGGCCATCCTTTTCGATGTTGCCAACCCGGCACAGAAGAAACGCATCCTGGATTATCTGCACCAGGTGGGGATCGCCGCGCCATATCCGGTTCGGGTCCTGCACCCGGTGATACACCCCGGCAACAAGGATTGGCGCGAATATTATCGCAATAACAACCTGAACCTGCCGGAGCAGTATCATAATGGAGGTATATGGCCCTTCGTTGGCGGTTTCTACGTGGCCGCGCTGGTTAAAGCCGGCCGCCTGGACGAAGCCCGCAGACATTTGGTGGAGCTGGCCGAGGTCAACCGGCTCGGAGTCGATGAGGAATGGGAATTCAACGAATGGTGCCATGGACGGACCGGCCAACCCATGGGCTACCCCCATCAGGCCTGGTCTGCCGGAATGTACGTCTTTGCGCACCACTGCGTCGCCACATCAACTGTTCCGTTTTTTTCCACCATTGCGCCGGCAGGGACAGCTCATTCAGCCAACATGGACAAGGTCAGTGCGCGAAAATCTTGACAAACGCCTTCGCTCTCCTTATGCTTCAATGGTTGTTGAATTATAAGCATCGTGCGAGGTTCTCAGTGGGAAACGGATGATGTTAACATTGCGAGGTACATAATGGATTCTGTCACGCAACAAGATGAGCAATCTATGGTTGAGGTCTCGGCTGTATTGAAAGCCCTGGGGGAACCCAACCGCTTGCGCATCTTTGACGAGTTGATGACGGGCGATTCGTGTAATTGCGAGTTAACGGAGAAGCTCGGAATGCCGTCCAACCTCCTTTCTCACCATCTGCGCGTGTTGAGCGAAGCTGGCTTGGTTAATTCGCGCCGAGATATGGTAGACGCCCGCTGGATCTATTACACGGTGGACCGGGAAGTGGCCGCTCGTTGGCAGGCCTGGTTCAATCACTTTCTCGACCCGCAACGTATCCAGGATCGGGTTGTTTGCGGACCTGAAGGACAACAGCTGTTAGCCGATTCCTCTTTTGTGACACTCGACGCGATCGATTAATCCATATCATTCCCGTTTGCTCTCCACTTGGAAGTGTTACTCCTCTAGTCCGCCAAGAGGGATTTCTGCGTCATTACGCTGGCGACCGTTTTGAACCGCACATCGCCGGGCTTGAGCCCAAGGGGATCAACCCTTACACCATCCGTGTGATGGCCGAACGAGGCACTCCGATCGACGACCAAATTTCTGATGAACAGCGCAAGTACCTGGGCCACGTCCATTTCGGCGTTATGGTCACTGTCTGCGATTACACCGAAAAGAATTGCCCACGTATCTGGCTCCAGGCACAAAATCATCTCCATTGGAGCTTCGACGATCCGGCCGCCTTTGAGGGCACTGATGACGCCAGGCTGGTCAAGTTCCGGGAAGTGAACGATCTCATAGATGAGCGGTTCCGAACTTGGCTGGCTGAGCAAGGTATCAACATGGATGAGCAGGTGGTGGCTGCTTAGATGAAACAGATTACCGTCTTTGGCGACATTCACGCCAACGAACCAACTCTTGATGCAGTTTTCGTCGACATGGAGATCCTTGGGCTGATGAATCCGTATTGTCTGGGCGATCTGGTTGGCTATGGCACCTCGCCAAACGAGGTGATTGCCCTCGTGAGGTCACCGGTCATATTGACCTTGTGGTACAAACATGAACGGGGTATGGGGATGCCTGACTATCAGGCTAAGATGAGAAGAATAAGGCCGCAAGAGAGCCGAGGCTTCTGTCTACAGGGATGTGAACCTCTTATTTACACTAGTGGGGAACGGATAAGGAATGGGGTAGAACAGGCGATGATGCCATTCACCACCTGTCTACCCCTTCCGCCGGTCACCTGGGGATTGAGGACCAGATGTGAACTGCGCTGCGAGCGCCACTTAGGGATTGTCCCCCCAGGTTTTCCAGGCCACACCGTTAAGAGTGTGCCGCACTGCGAGTGCTCTAAGAGGTGCACGGCCGCCTGGGCCCGGTCAGGGTATCCAGTCATGAGCTCAAGGAGGAATCCATGAGTATCTATATGGGTATTGACTGGAGCCAAGATAAACATGATGTCGCCTTCATGAATGCAGCTGGCGCCATTATAGCCGGGCTGACGATCCCCCATCAACCAGCTGGTTTCCACCAGCTGGAAATGACTCGACAGCAGTTGGGTGTGACCGCGCCCGAGTGCCTGGTTGGGCTGGAAACAGCTCACAACCTGCTGCTAGACTACCTCTGGGACCACGGTTACCAGCAAATCTATGTTATTCCACCGCGGTTGGTCAAGAGCAGCCGGGGGCGTTACGGTCACAGTGCCGCACGGGACGATACGCTCGATGCCCAGCTTCTGGCTGACTTGCTGCGCACAGACCGCGCCCGGCTGCATCCGTGGCAACCGGACAGTCAGCTCACCCGTCAGATTCGGGCTCGAGTCGGATTCGTCAGGTATCTGACCCATGCGGCCAACCGCGTCCACAATCGGTTGCGGGCCGCACTGTTGCGTTACTATCCGCAGGCTTTGCAGCTGTTCAGTGGACTGATGGTCCCACCACGCTGGCATTCATTGCTACCTACAACACCCCTCAGGCGCTTGTTTCGCTCTCTTACGAGGCATTCACGACCTTCGCCCAGCAGCAAGGATACTGGAACCAACAGGGCTTGCTAGCTTGCTACGCCCGCCTGCAACACACTCCGCTACAGGCCAGCGCGGCCACTGTCGCCGTCTATCAGGACGAGACCCGGCTTCTATCACAGCAGTTGCGGGAGCTCATCCTGGCCAAGCGCTAGGTGCAGCGGGCCCTCAACACCCTTTTTGCCCAGCACCCGGACCAGGCTATCTTCGCCTCGCTGCCAGGCGTGGGTGCGTTCTTGGCGCTGGCACTGCTGGCTAAGCTAGGCGATGACCGAGAGCGCTTCCCCTCCGCGGCCAGCCTCCAGGCTCTGGCCGGCACCTGCCCGGTCACCATGGCCAGCGGCAAGCGTAAACGCGTGGCCTTCCGTCACGCCTGTGACCTTGAGTTTCGCCAGATCGCCCAGCAGTGGGCCCGCTGCTCCCTGCGCAAATCTGTCTGGGCCGTGGCCTGCTGGCAGCAGATTCGAGCCCGCTGTGCCAGCGAGCATGATGCCTATCGTCGCCTGGCCAATCGCTGGCTCGCGGTACTCTGGAAGCTCTGGCAGAGTCGAGAACTTTACGACGAGGCCTATCATTTGCAGCAGCGGCGCCGCCAGAGCCAACCGCTCGCGTAGTGGCGCGCTGTTGCCATTGTTGAACAATTAACTTTAGTTGCTCGTGATTGGATTGACAGGGATGGCATCCAGGTCTAATAGGCTTACGGCGGCGCCAAATTTACGTGATGGTGCTGCGGCTGTCCCCTGCCTGTCACTCACCATTGGGTCTTGACAAAGTGTATCCCAAAAACCGGAGAGCGAATTCCTATTGCTATTCTACTCGAGGTAGAATCCTTTAACAAAGGGCGGTTTTGAAAGGAACCGTGGGGTCCCATTTGCAGCGTTATTGTAATTGAGCTTCCCAATGCTTAGCTGTTGAATATTCCCGATATACAACAGCCCTCAAATCAAGTGTCAATTTATCCCAAAATTGGACCTCGATTTCTCCTTGTCTTGGTAAAGCAACTCACCTTGAATCCCAATAATCGGACTTTGATTTTCGGACGCGATTTCTGGAAGGGTGTCCCTAGAGGAAAGCAATCAGGATCGGGACGGGGTTAGAACCGTTAAGATTGAGGGGATTCTTCGCACTTTTTAGTAGTGCCTGTTTCTGTTTGTGTAGTCTGTCGAATCGCCTATCGTCTACCGTCGTATTGCAAAACCGATGTTTTGCCGGCCTTGGAGCTTCGACAACGGGCACGGGA
>JBARZW010000402.1:0-4215 GCA_049650305.1 Promineifilaceae bacterium (SeqCode) | reverse complement strand
GAGTTAAAGGAGGGAAAAAAGGCGCGCCCGACCCCGGCGACGCTGTGGGGCCGGTTCCTCCGGCCCCACGAGCTGGAGCCGGATCGTGACTTCACAGAGCGTCAGTAACTTTATCCGCCGGTCTTTTTATCGCCGGCGGCGCAGTAGTAAAAACTGTCATTCCCACGACATCGTTGTAAATAAACATCGCCTAACAAGAACTCAACATCAATGTGAAACGGCCGCTGCGAGCGCGCGGAATGGAGCCGGACCCCACGCACGCGGAATGGAGACCGGCCTTTTGTTTTTTCCTTTGGCCGACAACAAGAAGTGACTTCAACGATAACCGGGAAAGGCCGGGCGACTGAGCGGGCTAAGGGGGCCGAGCGACTGAGCGCGCCCAGCTTAACAGACATCTTCAAGGTGACAATCAGCAGAGAAAAGAAACAGGGAACATACCAACAGAGCCGGCGAGGATGGTTTATTATTATTTGCATTTTCCGCAGCCGGCGGGTTTTTTAATCGGCCGTCAGTTCCCAACCTCCAACAAGGAAACATCACAATAAGAAAGCCCCACCAGTAAAAACCCCGCACGAACAAAGGACGGCCGCACTCGCAAAGCCCAGCATGGCTCGGAGACGGCCGCACTTGCGAACTGAGCTTCTATTATGGGGAGGTCTTAACTCTTGGAGGTCTAACCTCATCATGGAGCGGCCGACTGTGCGAGCTGGCCTCCGAAGACGGGGCGCTGCCTGCGCCTCCGTGAGTGTGGCAGGAGGATGTAGGATGACGTAGCATGTTTGTGGAGCGGCCGGGAAGATGTAATTGTGTAAAAAGAAGGAAGCATTTTATAAGAGACGGCCGGCAAGATGTGATGTGTAAGAAGGAAGCGTGTTATGGAGGCGGCCGACAAGATGTAATGGTGGAAGGAGGAGGTGTGTTATGGGTAGGGATGGCGGTGCATTATGGGTAGGGATGGTGGTGCGGGTGGGTAGGGATGGTGGGGCAAGAGGAGCCATCATTAACCGCACATAATTTTTTAAATTTCTTCTTCTTCTCTCTTCTTCTTCTTCTTTCTTCTTCTTCTTTCTTCTTCTCTCTTCTCCTTCTCTCTTCTCCTTCTCTCTTCTTCCTCTTCTTTCTTCTGCTTATATGTGTGAGGTTGTTGCTACCTTTTCCTTTTGGGACCCCTATTAGCAGGTAACTGTTAAATCAAAGTGATGTGTCGACGAAATTCATCGTGCTGCACTCAGCACGAACTTTGATGACGGGCCATTCTCGAATCGTGAGATCTTTGGGTATGGGCTGTTTCTTGTCAACCTGCTTCATGAAGAATGGCACAGCTGCAGCCTGGCATTGATCGCGAATTGACCTCGCCCAATCAAGATCCATGGGTCGGGCAGAAGGACCGGACTCGCCGCCGACGATGACCCAGTCGATAGAGAAAACATAGTTGGATAAATCAATCGGGCCTAGCAATGGCTCGCAACTGAGAAAATGCACATCGGCCGAACGTCTAAGCAAATAGGGCAATCGCTTGTCTACAGAGGCTTGGTCTTCGATGCTAGTACCAAGCCAAATATTATGCCAGTCACCCTCAAGAAAGGAAGCCAACGATGGTCGTTTGGTTAATAATAGCCAGTTCAGATTTGGTGTCAGATTAATAAGATTGAAGAGATCGCAGCGCCAGTCATAAAGCTCTGGTTGACCACCTTTGTATTCAAATACATCGCAAAGAGAACCACAGAAAATGCGAAGCCGACGAACATCTTTGTGTAACTGTTCATTCCATTTGAGAGGCTGACGCCAATACGATTCATTAGTGCGGATCCGCTTGCCGCGAGGACCCCATTCTACGCGGCCGTACCATTTGTCCATCAAACGCTCGGCGTAGCAGTTCTTACATCCATCAGAAACTTTTGTGCAGCCAATCCAGGGATTAAAGGTATGGTCGCACCATTCGATCTTGCTGTTTTCAGCCATGTTTAAATTATTACTTGGCATTACTCACGAACCTGCATTTTGTAAATATGTATAAAGGGTATATACTCCTAATATCAGCTTTTGCACAGAAGCTTCTTCGATCCCAAATATCGACAATTAACGCGCCTTATCCCCGGAAGGAGTGGCGCCTATTCGAAAATGATAGCCCTCATTAAAGTATTGCCTGTGTTTATCGTTTACTTACAGATTCTGTAGGAGGAATCAATGAACCGTCTTTCGAGTAAAAAATCAAAACTTATGTTCATCGCGTTACTGTTGGCGCTTTTGGCCATTATCCCGGCTACGGCCCTGGCCACCCATGGGGGTAGCGGCTCGCCAGAGCTAGCCGTCGTCGGCCATTTGGATGCGGCTGGCCTAGGTATCCCGGGTGGTGAAAATGTGACCGATGTCTGGGCCTATGGCAATTACGCCTACCTGGGCACTTTTGACGAAGGTATTTGTTCGCTCGATTTCACCGGCGTACACATCGTCGACATCTCGGACCCAGCGGCCCCTGTGAAAGTGAGCTTCATACCCGCCAAACCTGGAACCCGGAATAATGATGTCAAGGTCGAGCACATCGAAACCTCCTATTTCAGTGGCGAGATCCTGGTGGCCTCCAACGAAGCTTGTGGCTCGCCCTTCCAGGCGCGACTCAATTCAAATGGTAGGTCAGCTCCAACTGGCCAAAATGGTGTGACTATATGGGATGTAACCGACCCGACCAAGCCGCACGTACTCAGGCAGAACTACCTGAATTTTCCTGTGCATAACACCTACATTTACCAGCAGGGCGACAACGCCTATATGCTGGTTGTAGATGATGTCAATACTCAAGATCTGACCATCGTAGATGTGTCCAAGCCCCAGAGCCCAAGTGTAGTGGCTGTGACCGGCCAGCTTGATTGGCCTGCCAATATCGCGGCCGAATTTGGCGCTTCAGCGGATTTCTTCCTACACGATGTCTGGGTGCAAGATAACGGCGGTACGGTTATCGCCTATCTTTCATACTGGGATGCCGGCCTGGTGCTTCTGGATATCACCGACCCGGCTAATCCGGTCTTCCTTGGAGATAGCGTTTACGCAGTTCCGGATCCGCTTTCCGGTGGATTCCCGTCCGGCGACGGTCACGTGGCCGTCCCCAATGCCGACGGTAGCCGGGTGTTGCTCGGCGATGAGGACTTCGCGGCCGGGGCCTTGACGACCTTCACGTTCGATGGCGATTCATATCCCGTTTCCGAGGCTGGCTTCACGCCGCCGACTTACGGATTACCCGGCGCTACCTTCTCCGGACCGGTGCACTGGACCGGCGGCAATGGTTGCACGGTGGGAGATTTTGATAGGGCTGCGGCCGCGAGTGAAGTGGCGCTGATCCAGCGCGGTGTCTGTTTCTTCTCGGAAAAAGCAGCCAACGCCCAAGCCCTTGGTTACGCCGGCTTCATCGTGGCTAACGTCCCAGGGGACGATGGGGTATTCACCATGTCGGCCGGTACCGCTGATGTGATCACTATCCCTGGCTACATGGTCGGATTCTCCACCGGGGAAGTTATGAAGGCCAACGAGGGTGGCGCACTATACGCCGCCGGCACGTTTGACGGCTACGGTTACCTGCGCCTTTTGGACGTGACCGATCCGGCAAACATCGTCGAAGTGGACCAATTTGCCACTGAGAACGTCTTCGCCAACCCACCAGTACCTGGTGACCGGACGATGCACAATGTAGTCGTCGACGATGGCACCACCGCCTACATCTCCTGGTACGCCGAAGGGATGCGCGTTGTGGATTTCTCCGGCGACAATCTCACCGAGATAGCCCACTTTGTCGATATCGCCAACGGTTCCAACTTCTGGGGCGTCTACCTGCACGAACACCCGGATGGAAATACTTATATCCTGGGCAGCGATCGCGCCACAGGTCTGTGGATCTTCGATTCGGAAATACCTGTCCCCCCGCCGCCCCCGTGTCTTAGCTGCTAGATAGGCTGATTTTTAGTGTAGAAGGGCCTGTCCAGCTGGACAGGCCCTTTTTTGTTGGAAATTGGGCCCTTTCACCGCAGAATGAACTTTCCTGCTAGTTATGTAAATGTCCTGATGCCTGTTGCCAGAGACGGCCGCACTGTTCACCGTCGATGCAATGTAGGGGTCGGCCTTGTGCCTGCCCTCTCCCCACCAGCATCACAGCACCAAAGAAGGCGTCCACAAGGGAATGCCCCTATAGGTCCAATGACGCAGCCGGCGGCGAGCGGGACTGGG
>JBARZW010000401.1:0-3740 GCA_049650305.1 Promineifilaceae bacterium (SeqCode) | reverse complement strand
CGTATGGCCATCCGGCCGCAAGCTCGGACAGCGGCGTTCAAACCGGCAAACCTAGGATCCTGAGTGTACCCTCTCTCATAGCGATAATAAATCTGCTGCACGATCACCGCCAGTTTGAATAAGCCATAAACGAAGTAGAAGAGTATATTCGACACATCCCGGCCGCTTCTTTGTGTGTAGCGTTCGACCAACTCCGCCCGCGTTGGGTTGCCGGCCAAGTTGGTCGGGCTCAACCGAAGGGCCTGGATTTCGGGCGGGTCGCCGCCTTCGACCCAGTAGCCCAGGGCCGTACCCAGGTCCATCAGGGGGTCGCCGATGGTGGCCATCTCCCAATCGAGAACGCCGGTTATGCGCGACCAGTCGGCCGGATCCAGGATGAGATTGTCGTACTTGTAGTCGTTGTGGATCAGGGTGGCATCTGATTCGAGAGGCCTGTTTTCGCCCAGCCAAGAGGCGACCTCGTCCATCTCGATGATATCGTCGGTGCGGGATTTGTAGTAACGACCGGACCAGCCTTCGACCTGTCGCAGGATATACCCCTCGGGCCGTCCGAGTTCTCCCAGTCCTGCCGCCTGGAAATCGACCGCATGCAAGTCCACTAGGTTATCTACAAAGGCGCCGGCGATGCGGCCCATGAGCTCCGGAGCCGGGATCATATCCTGAGGCATCTGTGGTCTGAGGATCACCCCCTCGAGGCGGCTCATGACGTAAAACGGCGCGCCAAGCACGGATGTATCCTGGCAGTAATGCAGGGGTATGGGAACCCGGCTGTAGACAGGGTGCAGCTGGGAGAGGATGGTGTGCTCTCGCCCCATGTCGTGGGCCGACTTGATCCGGGCCCCGAATGGAGGCCGGCGCAGCACCATGTCCCTCTCCCCGAAGCGGATAAGGTAGGTGAGGTTGGAGAACCCACTGGGGAATTGCTGAACAGTCAGGCGGCCGCTCAAATCTGGGATGTGCTCGACAAGGTAATCTCGCAACGATTTCTCATCCAACTCCTCGCCCACCCGGACAGGAGCCGGCCTGTCACGCCAATCGACTTGCATGGTTCACGGAACAATACCTAGCCGGGATTATGGGATTTCTTCAAAGTCTTCTCTCTATCATCTGTTGCCATCCGTGAGAAAGGATTTGGTTTTGGGTAATCATCAAAACTCGCGGCAAAGGTGTGGATGGAATCTTATCTCAAACTACCCTTAACCAAATACAGTTTCATGATAACCAATATCAACTTAATCCCCGAATCCCCCAATCCCGGCCAATTTCAGTAAATCGGCACATCGACTCCATAATCCCGAAGGATTTGCCGGGCGACGACGCTCTTGTGCACCTCGTCCGGCCCGTCGTATATACGGGCCGCCCTTTCATGGCGGTACCAGTGGGCCAGGGGCGTGTCGTCGGTGACGCCCAACCCACCGTGGACCTGGATGGCCCGGTCGATGACCTTCTGGAGCACACCGGCTACGAAGAACTTGATGAGGGAGATCTCCATTCGGGCTGCACGCTGGCCTTCGCGGTCGATCTTGGTTGCCGCATCCAGTACCATCAGTCGAGACGCGTTGATCTCAGCCCGGCTTTCGGCGATCCAGACCTGGACCGCCTGACGGGTCGCCAGCGGTCTGCCCGGGGCTAGATTCCGCTCGGCCGCTCGCCTGCACATCAGATCGAATGCCCTTTCGCAGATGCCGATCCAGCGCATGCAGTGATGGATCCGGCCAGGCCCCAATCGTTCCTGGGCCATGGCGAACCCGAGACCTTCTTCGCCCAGCAGGTTTGCTTGTGGCACCCGACAATTCTCAAAGCGCAGCTCTGAATGGCTGAAATACCCTTCGCCGCTGTGACCCATAATTGGGATACGCCTCACTTGCTCGTAGCCAGGCGCATCCGTGGGAACGATGATCATGCTGGCCCGGCGGTAGGGGCTTTCGGCCTCTGGATTGGTGATGGCCATGACGATGGCGAAGGAGGCCCCATCGGCCGCGGTGGCGAACCACTTATGGCCGTTGAGCACGAAATCCTGGTCTTCCTTCACGGCCGTAGTGCTCATCCACAGCGGATTCGATCCGGCATGTTCAGGCTCGGTCATGGCGAAGCAGCTGCGCACCTGGCCGCTGACGAGAGGGCTGAAGAATTGTTCCTTCTGCCGGGTTGTTCCGTGAAGATGGAGGATCTCCATATTGCCGATGTCCGGCGCCTGGCAGTTGAAGAGATAATGGCCCAGTGGGCTGCGACCGAGCTCCTCGCTCACGTGAGCGAATTCCGCCAGGGACAAGCCCAGCCCCCCAAGATCCTTGGGTAGATGGGGCGCCCACAAACCCATGGTCCGGACCTTCACCCGGCTCTCCTCCAGGATAGGCGCCAGATGATGGAAACCTCTCCCCATGTGGCTTTCCAAGGGGAAGACTTCTTCCTCCATGAAGGAACGGATCTGGGTCGTGATACCTTGCACGTGCTCAGTGGTAAACGTCTTCACGGTCATCTCCTTCAGTGCCCAACCAAAGACGAAGGCATAGCATGAAGATTCTATCGGTTCCCCGGTGATCTTGCTAACGTACCGCTCAACCCATCCTGCCCGGCTTCACTGAAGCGGACTCTTGGAGGTGAGGATGGCTGCCTGGTGGACTACTCGACCGAGAACTGGATAGCCGGCAACAAAACTCTCTCGGATGCGACGACAATTACACGGCTGGCGATGTTATTGATCTCGTCTGATTCGATGATCAGATTCTCGGGATCAACGACGACGAATACACGATGGGCCCCAGGTGCGACATCAGGCCAGACCACCGACAGGCTCTGATTGTCGCCACAACCGGTGAGGGAGACAGTTTGATCCTCGCCAATCTGGAGGCCGCCATCAGCCGGATCCCCATCATAAAAGCGTACCGTGACCGGCCTGGTGGCGGTTATCACGTTTCCGCTATTGGCGACCGTCGTCTCAAGGGTAATGGTGACCGGTTCAACTGGCGAGAAAGGCGACGGCGGATCGGCCGCAATTCGGGACGGGTATAGATCGATCTCCGATTCGATGCCGGCAACATAGGCCGCGTAGTTCAAACCCATGGGCGAGAGCAGGTCCGGGTTATCCGGCTCATACAGCCATCCATTGAATACGTCTATGCTTTTGCTTGTGCTGAACCAGGATAACTTCTGCACCAAGCGGTAATCGTCGTTCGGATCCCCGAGCCGCCGATCGGTCGCGCTAAGCAGATAGTTAAAGGTGTTGTTCATGAAATCATTGACCCGGGATGGTGGGAAACCATTGCCCAAATCTGGGGGCATGAGGATGCCGTACTCAGACAGGTAAACGGGTAAGCCAAGGTATCCGCGGTCGGCCATCCACTGGCGGAAGCGTTCTATCCGCTCAACGAATAAGGCCATGCTGTCATGATCCTCGATGGACAGGACCTCTCCATATGGGGCGTCGATGCCAGGGGGAATCTCTGCCCCCCAGCAAATCTCGGGAAAATCGTCGCAGCTTACTTCATTCAAGATGAAGTTGTGTATGCTCCAGCCGTCTACGGGCATGAGTTCGCCGTAGGATTCCCGATAGCTTTCAAGGATCATATCCAAGTAGAGAAGGCGTATCTCTGTGGGTTGGACGATGGATCCGGCGAGGATCCGCGCGGCCGGGTCGGCCCCCTTGATCAGATGATAAAGCTCATGGTAAGCAGAGGCATACACGTGGGGTTCCAGGTTGTTCTGCCAGATCGAGTCTGGTTCGTTCGCGATGAGCCAGA
>JBARZW010000400.1:0-4468 GCA_049650305.1 Promineifilaceae bacterium (SeqCode) | reverse complement strand
AAAGCGAATCGGCTATTATTGGGTAAGTAGAAAATTTCGGTGACCAGGTCTTGCTTATGAAGAAAGAAAACTATCAGATCATTCCCTTTCCTAGAGAGCGCCGGTTTGCCCTGGATGCCGGCCGGCTAGGTCGAGGGAAGCATATCGTCCATGGTCTCGCCGAAGTGGACGTCACCGATGCCCGTCGTTTCATCAGGATACATGAGGAGCAGACGGGGGAGCGGTTGTCTTTCACCGCCTTTATCATTAACTGCCTTGGAGAGGCTATATACAGGCACAGGGAGCTTCACGCCTATCGAAACTGGCGAGGGCAGTTGATGATATTCGAGGATGTCAATATCGTCACGATGATCGAAATGCAAATGGGTGAGATCCCTGTACCAATGCCCTATGTCTTCAAGGGCGTGAACAATAAGACCTATCGAGAGACTCATGAAGAGATCAGGGAGGTACAATCTGCTCCAAGAGAGAGCGAGGGCGGGCGCCTGATGCGTTGGTTTTTATTCCTGCCCTGGATCCTCCGCCGGCCGTTCTATTGGATCGTCTTAAAAGTGCCCCAACGTTTTCGGGCTTATTCGAGCTCGGTCATGGTTACGGCGGTGGGGATGTTTAGCCGGGGAGCAAGCTGGGGAATACCGCACCCCAGTTTCACTCTCACAGTCACATTGGGCGGGATCGCCGAAAAGCCCGGGGTAGTGAACGGGGAGATAGCCATACGGGAATATCTTCACCTAACCGTCAGCGTCGATCACGATATCGTAGATGGAGCGCCTATTGCCCGTTTTGGTAACGAGCTGATGGGCCTTATTGAACGAGGATACGGGCTGCAAGACCAGGATTGAGGAGGCTATCCACCACTCGATCTTGCCTAGCACAAATCCGTTGTCGAGTTCCTCTCGGCCAAGGCCAGTCCTCTGGCCATGCCACCCGCTACCTGCCACTTCCCCAAGCCCAGTCCTCTGGGCCGCCCTTTCCTATGGGCTAGCCTGTAAAGGCGATTTACTCAACAACCAGGTACGAATCAGGGGGCGGAACAGGCGAACCAGGTGACGTTTGAAGCCTAACATCGCTACGACCTCGTCGATGTAATCTTGCAAGGTGTGCCGCTGGAAGTTAAGAACTTCCTGGCTTTCTGAGGTGTCCAGCCAGTCGGTGGGGAAAGGAACAGATGTGAAGGCTTCGTCGGGCAGCACACCCATGCCTACAGCGTTCAATACCCCTTCAACTATCTCGCGCTGGTAGAGCTGGCAGCGAGGTCCGCCGCCGATATGCCAGATCTTGCCCCACACCCGGTCATCCTCCAGGGCATTGGCGATAGCGAAGCCTACGTCCCTGGTGTGTACAAACTCGATACGGTTGTCCAAGGGGACGTCGAACATGCCTGGATCGATCACCAAACGAACGGGAAGGACGGCGCCTAATCTGAAGATCGCCCAAGTCAATCCCGATTCCCGGATCATCTGTTCACATTCGACCTTGTGTTTGGCGTAATGTTCGATGGGTTGAACAGGATCAGTGATCTTCCGCGGAGGTGGCAGGTCGTTTGTCCTTCCATAGATGTGCAGCGATGACGAGAAGAGGATTTCGGGTGGTTTTGACTGGGCCTTCATCGCCTCAAGAAGCAGCCTCGTACCTCCGACATTGATATTCCTGGCCCACTCAGGATCGGCTTCGCTGCTAACACCGGTCGCCGACAGGGTGGGTATCACAAAAGCGAGGTGTACCACCACATCCTGGTCCTTAACGGCGGCGGTCACATCTTCCAGGTGGCGCAGATCGCCCCAAAATATCTCTGCCTTTCCCTTTATCTTTTTTGATTTTTTGATATTGGCTCGCGTTGGCACGTCGAAACATCGAACTTGATGGCCCCGTTCTATGAGCTCATTCAGGGCACTGGTGCCTACATTTCCAAAAGCGCCTGTAAGTAATACTCGCATAATTACTCCTGTAACTTACACTTGTAGTCCATTTAGCAGAATATTGAATCCATCATTGGTAACTTGATCCCAGTCGGCCCCTTCCGGGTCGAGGAAGCCCTGCATCAGCAATCCCAGAGCCAGGGCTATGACCACCTGGGCCGCCGTCTTGGGTCGCACCGGTCGTAATGATCCCTCGGTGACGCCGGCCTCGATCAGGCCGGAGATAAGTTCTTGATAGTGGTGGTAGGGCTCAATGGTTGTTTCCAAAACTTGTGGATCTCGCACAGCCTTATTGACGAACTCCAAATAAATGAGAAGCTGGTCTTTCGGGACCCTAAGGACCGTTCCGATTATGGCGCTCATCGATAGGAGCTTGCTAGGAACATTGGTTGGATCTTCGCCCAGATCGGCCAGCTGGAATTCCATTGCCGATAACCACCGGTCGAGCAACACTAAGAATATCGCTTGTTTGCTGCTGAAATGGTGATAGAGAGCGCCCTTGCTCACGCCGGCGGTTTCGCATATCTGGGCCACGCTGGTGCCGTCATAACCAGATTGGGCGAAGCAACTCTCAGCCGCGTTCAAGATGCGGTTTTTGGTTTCTTCAGATCGTTGTTCGTGTTTATTCATTATCAATTTTGTTAAAATACCGACCAGTTGGTATGTATTCTATCTACCAGGTTATTCGAGGTCAAGAAACTGGGGCGAAATATTAGTCCCTGATGAGCAGGGGGGTGATCAGCTGGGTCAAGGAGTATCCGCGGCCCTGTATTCGAGCAGGGTTTTCAAGTTTGAATAATCGGCGTTGACCTGACGTTGAACCATGCGGTTGAGGAGAGGTCCGGCCAATCTGAAGGAACCGCTGGCATCCCCTTCGATCAAGGCCGTTACCTTTGTACCCTCGGGGATGGGTTCAACCGTGCGGGATAAGGTGATCGGAAATGAACCAGAATTGGCACGGCCCTTAACTCTTCGATTGGGTTCGAATAAAAATCTCCTCAATCTTCAAGTTAAAGACATCTGCAAGGTCAAAGGCCAGCGGCAAACTGGGATTGTACTTCTCTCGCTCGATGGCGTTGACGGTCTGGCGAGATACACCCACGAGTTCTCCAAGCGCTGTCTGCGACAGATTGCGTTCGGCGCGCAGGATTTTGAGTCTGCTTTTCACCGGTATCTCCTCGCCACGATAAATCGCCCCACCAACCATGAGAACATCACGATAATCAAGGCAATAAACCCTTGAAACGGAATCGAAATGACAAGGCTAAAGATCCCCAATGCCATCAGAAGCACAAAGGAGATCGCTGCTCCCGCGGCCATTGCTTCGAAAATGATCTTTTTCTGGAGATCATCGAGCTCGTTGATCGCATAGCCGGCTGAAAATACGAGCAGCAGGCTGGAGAGCGACGCGGCGGAAGCCAGCACGAGCTTGAGCCATTGATCCACCTCCAGTACGGCGGAATAGACCGCCGCCAGAAAAAGAATCAGAAACAGACACACGGAAACGATCAAGCGGATGGCAGCAGCTTTTGAATAGGTGAACCAAACATACTGCCCCATTTGTGATCTGGAGCGGGAACCGATGGCTGCTCCCAGGCCCGCACACACGGCCGAAGCGATGATCACCGCCAGGCTGGTCTGGAAAAGCCATGCCGCAAGCACAGCACCTCCAAGGGCGCCGATCGAGGCTCCCATACCGATATTGCCTTTGACCTCACCGGTAGTTTTTTCGGAATCGCTCATATAGACCTCCTTGTATTGAAATGTCGAGTCTGCACACATAATGTAAAGGATACTTTCCACATTGTCAAGCATCCTTTACAAATGTTTCCGGCATATCTGGAGCTGAAGAGGTCGTCAATGACATACAATCGTCAGAATGATTACAGAGTGCGGGGTAATTGGTGGCTATAGTAGTCCAGAGAGTGTAGCGAGTAGCAAGTAGCAAGCAGCATGCGGCATGAACATGTGGCGTGTAGCAGGTAAGGGGTAATTTGAATGAAAGCCATTTGGAAAGGTACCGTTGTAGCAGAGAGTGATGAGACGGTCATCGTGGAGGGCAACCACTATTTTCCGCCCGCCGCGATCAAGAATGAATTCTTTCGCGAGAGCAACGACCACACTGTCTGTCCGTGGAAAGGGACAGCCAGCTACTACGATATCGTCGTGAATGGCGACGTCAATCGAGGTGGGGCTTGGTACTATCCTTCGACCAGCCACGTGGCCAAGCGGATCGAAGGCTACGTCGCCTTCTGGCGCGGAGTCAGGGTATCACCCCGATAGCTGTAAAAACGATTGCCTTGAGGAACCTAAAAATCATCCCCGATATAGTTCTCCGGAATAGCTTTCAGGGGTAAAAACAACGACCGGACAACGAGGAGCCATCTCGCGATTACACCAAAGACGGCCGGTCGCAGGGAGCTATATTGACGAGGGATGCTTAAGAAGTTGGGTGGGTGCCAACGCCGGCTGACAGCGAACTTGCGCGAATAGAATTGTGGCAGTAAGAATAACGCCATGAACCCGTGAGAATGCAGGCGACTTATGGT
>JBARZW010000399.1:0-1760 GCA_049650305.1 Promineifilaceae bacterium (SeqCode) | reverse complement strand
GCAACACCAACGACTGTGGTAGCTATTGAGGTAGCTATGGCCTTTTCGCCTCTGGCGACCATTTCAGATACTTCTGCCTCTGCCGTTAGCCTTCCGATTATAAAACCGGCAAAACCAGCGAGCAGAACTGCCAGGAAGATCCCAAACCAGGGTGACAACCTCGCATTCTCTTTTTCATGTGCTTCCGGTGTTTCCTCGCCACTTGGACTTGGCAAGCGCTCTTGTTCCATATAAATCCCGCCTTGTCTTATTGACTCGCTATGGCTTCTATCGCTTGACGCAGAGTCACTTCCTGCTGTGGTCCGAAGAAACTCTCTATCACTCGACCATCGCCATCAAGAACAGCAAAAGATGGATGGCCTCGTAGACCCCACTGGCTCTGCAGTGTGGCGTTGGCTTCCTGAGCTGCATCCAACTGGACGATTGATATCTTGCCCTCAAACTCCACTGCTAACCCATCCACGATGGGCATCATCTCCATTCAAGGGACTCAGTTATCAGTGTAGAACATGACCAGCGCCGCTCCATCAACCTGCACCGATGGCGGGGCAGATTCGCTGCTACAGGCCGACACGATTAACAGAAGTAATGCCAATGATAGAAAAGTAAACCACCTCTTCAATTTATTCTCCCGTTCACACTTCTCAACTATTGGATTGTTCTACTAACACCCCCACTACAGGGAGCGCCAGGTTCCGGCCCGCCGCCGCGGTACCTGTTTATGAATTGCTCCAGTCGTTCATCCGAGACGGAATCTGGCTCGAGCTGGACGCCCCAGGCGGTGGCAACCACATCGCTATCTAGGTCTGGATATGGGCTTAATAGTGCATAGGTTTCACCGCGTACCAGGTCCTGTAAAACAGCCACATCTCCGGCAGGCAGGTTCGGGCTATAGGTGATCCAGACCGCACCATGTTCCATTGAGTGGACAGCCAGGCTCGTGTCCACAGGCTGGGTATAGATCCCGCAATTCTGAAACTGTGGGTTATGATCGCCGCCTACTGGCGGGAGACCCGTGCTGGTGAACGTCCTTCCGGCATCATGGCCTCGCTCCTGTGTGCCGAAATCTGATGTCCCCTCAACCGGACGGAATCGGAGGAAGGCGAAAGTGCCCAGCGCCACAATCACGACGACGGCGGGTACGATAATCGTTAACCGGCGCTTGCGTTTCTCTTGGGCGAGCTTCTGTTGACGCTCTTGCTTTCGGCTGATTCTTTTGCTCTCGGTCGACATTCTAGACTCCAATTTCAGTCAGATCGGCTCTCTTGAGGAGCGTTGCATTTAGGGCGACGATAATAGAGGAGCCACTCATGGCCAGTGCGCCTATCTCCGGTCGCAAAGTAATACCGGCCCAGGCCAAGGCCCCAGCAGCAATAGGAATGGCAGTCAGGTTGTAGCCAGCCGCCCAGCCCAGGTTTTGCTTCATTTTACGCAAAGTGGCCTTGCTGATCTCGATGGCCATCACAACATCGGCCGGGTTGGATTTCATCAGAACGACATCGGCCGTTTCCACCGCTACGTCCGTTCCTGCGCCAATGGCAAACCCTACATCGGCCTGGGCCAGCGCCGGGGCGTCGTTTATGCCATCTCCAACCATGCCCACATTCTTTCCTTCCGTTTGCAGCTCCTTGATTTTGGCTGCCTTATCGCCGGGAAGCACCTCGGCAATGACTGTCTCGAGACCCAATTCTTCAGCTACTTGTCTGGCAGTAGCTTCGTTATCACCGGTCAGCATCACCGGCTCAATGCCTAACTCTTGG
>JBARZW010000398.1:0-1568 GCA_049650305.1 Promineifilaceae bacterium (SeqCode) | reverse complement strand
TTGCTGCTAGGCTACATAGGCTTCGCCAAGTACGTCAGAGCCCTTGACCAGCCCCTCTCTCCATCGGATGTCTTCTATCTCACACTTCAGCTCATTACCCTGGAATCTGGCGACGTCTCAGGCCCGGTCAGCTGGGAGCTCGAGGTCGCTCGCCTTTTGGTTCCGGTCATCGCCGCCTATACGGCCGTTTTGGCTGCGGCGGTCATCTTCCGCAAACAATTACAATTCATTCGACTTTGGTATATCCGTGATCATGTGGTCATCTGCGGCCTTGGATCCAAGGGATCGCTACTGGCCTGGCGATTCCGCGAACGTGGCGATCGGGTAGTGGTCATCGAGGTGGAAGAAGACATCAAACAAGTCGGAGTGACTCGAGAAAAGGGAATAATCGTCCTGACCGGTGACGCCGGTAAATCGTCCATACAGCGTAAGGCGGCCGTACACAGGGCGAAGTATCTTGTCTCCGTTTGTGGTGACGACGAGACCAACGCGGAAGTCGCAGTCCAGGCTCGTGCTATAAGCGCCCGTCGACGACGGGGCGCGTTGGTTTGCAGCATTCACCTTGTGCAATCCCAGCTCTGGGAATTGCTCCGCGAACGCGAGCTCAGCTTGGAGGAAGAAACTGCCTATCGCCTGGAACTCTTCAACATTTACGACCGCGGCGCGCAAATGATGTTGAAGCGTTTTCAAAGTAATGAGGTCGGCGATGAAAACGATCCGATCGTTCCCCACATCGTCGTGGTCGGCCTGGAAAACCTGGGCCAGTGCCTGGCAATGCAGGTTGCCAGACGCTGGTACGAGAGTTCACATGGTCCAGAACGACGGCTTCGTCTAACCCTTGTCGATCCGGAGGCTGAGGAGAAAATTAACAATTTGCGTGCCCGTTATCCGAATCTTGACCATTGTTGCCTGCTATCCGCCCGAAACATGGACATTAGCTCCCCGAAATTCCAGAGTGCTGAGTTCCTTTTCGACCAAATGGGCTTCTGCGACGTCAGCCAGATATATATCTGTCTGGAGGACTACTCTTTAGGACTCCAGGCCGGATTAACGTTGCGGAGTCGTATCGGACATACTGAAACTCCAATCGTCGTACAGATGGATGAGAATAGTGGCATCGCCCAGTTGCTCCGTGGCTTCAACGACGGCGCTACTCCCTACGGCAATCTCCATACCTTTGGGCTCATTGAAAGGACCTGTACACCCGGCCTCGTCCTGGACGGAACCCACGAACTGTTGGCTCGAGCCGCGCATGAACGCTACGTCGAACAGCAACTAGAGCAGGGTCTTACCTCCACTGACAATCCAAATCTCGAACCGTGGGAGACGCTGCCAGAAAGCGTTAAGGAATCTAATCGCCGCCATGTGGATTACACTGGCAGCAAGTTGGCCGCCGCAGGATACTTCATCCAGCCACTTACCGATTGGGATGCCCCCTTCTTCCAGTTCCGGCCGGAGGAGATAGAGCTAATGGCCGAGCTCGAACATGAACGCTGGCGCGAGGATCAAAGCCTTAAGGGATGGACCTACGGTCCGGGATCTAAGGACCCCAAGAAGAAGACTCACCC
>JBARZW010000397.1:0-8457 GCA_049650305.1 Promineifilaceae bacterium (SeqCode) | reverse complement strand
TCGTCACCCTCACCGACCAAGCGGACTTGAGCCGCATTCCTGGCGCCAGCCGGGCCGCGCGTCAAACGGGCGTGATCCGGGCCCTGCAGGCCCTGGCAAACGCCTCCCAAAATCAGATCCAGGCCCTCTTGACCGCCCACGCCGCCCAGGGCCTTGTCGCTCAGGTAGACTCCTTCTGGGTGTTCAACGGCCTGGGTGTAACCGCCACGGCCGACGTGATCCTGGAACTGGCGGCGCGTTCTGACGTGGCCAAAATCACGCCGGACGAAGTGCAAATCGAGCCCGTCTCGGCCTTGGCGCTTGGCCCTGCCGAAACGAACCTGGCCCTCGTCAATGCGCCCGGGCTTTGGGATCTGGGTTGGCAAGGGCAGGGGATAGTGGTCGCCAATATGGATTCAGGCGTGGACGCCAATCACCCGGACCTATCCGGCCGCTGGCGGGGCGGCACGAATAGCTGGTTCGACCCGCACGGCCAGCACCCCACCACGCCAACCGACCTCACCGGTCACGGCACCTGGACGATGGGTGTGATGGTAGCCGGCGACTCTGGTGGGACCTCTATCGGCCTGGCGCCGGGTGCACAGTGGATTGCCGTCAAAATCTTTAATGATGCCGGCTCGGCGAACGCCACCGCCATCCACCAGGGCTTCCAGTGGCTGCTCGACCCCGATGGAAACCCAGGCACGCCCGATGCGCCACACGTCGTCAATAACTCCTGGACTTTTGCATACCCGGGCTGCAATCTTGAATTTGAGTTGGATCTCCAGTCCTTGCGTGCGGTCGGCATTCTGCCGGTCTTTGCCGCAGGGAACGGAGGCCCTTCATCAGGGACCAGCTACAGCCCGTCCAACAATCCGGCCGCTTTTGCCGTTGGTGGAACCGACAGCTATGACGGGATCTACGGTTACAGTAGCCGCGGCCCCTCAGGCTGCGGCCAGGCGGAAACGATTTACCCGGAACTGGTCGCTCCCGGCGTGGGAATCCACACCACCGATCGCTATGGGTTTTACACTGACGCCACCGGCACCTCCCTGGCCGCGCCCCACGTTTCCGGAGGGCTGGCGCTCTTGCTGTCCGCCTTTCCCAATCTGACGGATGCCCAGCAAGAAAGCGCTTTGAAAAACAGCGCGCTGGATCTTGGCGCCGCAGGGCCGGACAACGCTTTCGGCTATGGTCGCCTCGACCTCTTGGCCGCCAACCAGCATCTGAATGATCCCCCAGCCGCGACCCCAACGCCGACGGCCGAACCTCCCACCCCAACGCCACAACCAACGGCAACACCAGACCCCAACGTCAACCTGGCCCTGAACCGGCCTGTCACCGTTTCGTCTTTCCAAGATGATAGCCGGGATGGCAGTAAGGCCGTCGATGGGAACATGTCGACGGTGTGGCAAACCAAGAAGGCTTCCGGCAAGAATAAGCTGTCCGCGGAGTGGATCAAAGTCGACCTGGGCGGCAGCTACCCCGTCGACCGGGCCGTGCTGGAATGGGACAGTAATTACGCCAGCCAATACGAGATTCAGATCTCGGAAAACGACAGTAACTGGACATCTGTGTACAGCACATCTAATGGAAATGGCGGTAATGACGCCATCACCTTCGCCGCGGTCCAGGCTCGTTACATCATGCTGGATTCGACGGACTGGAGAAGCGGCAGCCTACGCAACTGGCTGAATGAGTTTGAAATATTCGCCGGAAGCGGCGGGCCGGGACCAACGGCCACGCCAATCCCACCACCGACGAACACGCCAATCCCACCACCAACGGCCACGCCGACTTCGATACCGGGAGGGGACCCTGAGATTCATGTTGGCGATTTAGCAGGGTCGTCCAGTCCTAACGACCGCAATCGCTGGTCGGCTACGGTGATCGTCCTGGTTCATGCCACAGATGAAACGGCCGTTAACAACGCCACGGTTTATGGCAGTTGGAGCAACGGCGCATCGGGAAGTGGTTCCTGTGTAACCAATAGCTCTGGTAGTTGCACTGTTTCGAAAAGTAACATCAAAAATAATGTGAGTGGTGTGAACTTTACAATCGACGCGGTTTCTCATGCCTCAATGTCTTACCAGCCTTCTGACAATCACGATAATGGCGGAGACGGATTTAGCATTGCGGTGTCGAAACCCTGACTATGAACTCATAGGAAATTCGGCTGATGAACCCATTGCCGGATAACGCGTGCTGGCCGTTGGAAGGCTCGGTTTATATTATTGGAGCGAAGCAAAAAAAGCGGATATCTTATTTCGTCTGACGCTGGCCCTGTCGCTCGTAGCAGATTGGTTGTTATTCATCGGGGCGGCGGCGGCCGGCTCGACTATCATAGTATCGACAACTACGGACAATATCGCCACTGATGGTTATTGTTCGCTGCGCGAAGCCATCGTCGCGGCCAATACGGATAGCGCTTTTAATGAGTGTACGGCCGGGAGCGGCAACGATACGATAACGATTGACCCCACTTTGTCCACCCCGACGATCTTTACACTGACCTTGACCGGATCGGGAGAAGATAGGGCCATGACTGGCGACCTGGACGTCATCGGTTCGGCGACAAACACTTTGACCACCACCGGCGCGGGGCTGGAAAATGCCATCATCGACGGCAACGGCACGGATCGCGTGGTCGACATTCAGCCCGGGGCGCTAGCTACTATTTCGGGAGTCACCATTCGAAACGGAAACCCCGGCGCTAGCAACGATGGCGGCGGGATCGCCCTTCACCTTACAGCGAGCTTGACCCTCAATAATAGCCTGGTTTTTACTAACACGGCGGCAAGCGGCCGCGGTGTCCATGTTTTAGGTGGTCTGACCTTAGACGCCAGTATCGTCGAGGCGAATTATGGCGGAGGCGTCCATAACGACGGCGGCTTTCTGACATTTAAAAACACCCAGATCGTCAGTAACACAAATGGCTATGGCGTCACCGATGAAGTCCTGGGAGGGCTGGAATTCGACGGAGGAACGGTCAGTGGCAACCAGGGGGGAGGAATCCTCAACGATAACGCAATAGCAACTCTCACCAACCTCAATATTATCGATAACACCGGTGGTGGCGGCGAACAAAACAAAGCCTGAGCACCGAGTCCGGCAGCGACTTGACGGTGACCGGTAGCTCAATTGTGAGCAACACGGCAAGCAGCGGTTGCGGCATTCTAAACAATGGACCTGGGGCAGATGCTACCATCGATAATACCCGGATCAGCTTCAACACGGCTGAATCGGATGCCGACAATCTGGATACCTTCGGTACTGTCCTCGACCAAATCTAAGTCTGCGCTGCCGGTGGAGATGGTGCCTACCGGCCGCTCTTCGGAGTCGTCCGAACTTGCGTGGACCCTGACTTCTATGATGGACGGGGCGCCGGAAGCGACGTTCAACCCTATGGCGACTGCTAGTAGCAGAGTCGTCAATGCAGCCGACCAACCCAATTTGGAGAGTATTAATCTGCGCCGTTGCATCAAGCTCTTAGACAATTCGCGCCAGCAATGAGCCCTAATCTCGAATTCAAGAAACCATAATCATCAACAACAGGGTAGTTGTGGAAGTCGAGAGAGTTTAGGTTGATAATCCAGCTGATGTGCGAGTTTTCGGAGAGGATCACGAACTGAGGGTTAAACGCTAAAACTCCCTCGATTCCACCGCCAGAGTGAGCTTTAAGGAACCATACCAAAGACTCCCACTGACGCCATATGCCGCGCGGAAACAGAACGGAGCGGAGTACGTTTCCATTAAGAGTTAGCATATAATTGAAGTCCGCTCGTTCAATGGGTAGAGGGATTGCGCGTATTCAGATCCCTTACGTATCCAAGGGGACCGCGCTTTATCGAGCCTTAGGACTTTGCCTAACCTGATGGACAGCCTCGAAGATCTTATACCGCCTGGAGCCTGGCTAATTTACTTCAGCGATAAAAGAATAAGGATCGCGAAAACGACAGACTGGTCTTCCAGTAACTTTTGGTCCCATCTATTTATTAGATAACAAGAAAATGTGAGGAGCTCGACTGGCTGCAATGGATTGACGAGCGGAGGAGGTAGCGAATCACAAAACGTTACTAGATTAAAGCTATGGGAGCATCAATGGGCTTCTACCGCTATATTAGCAAACCCGCCTGATTGTGATGGTCGATTAATGTTCTCAGGCTATTACGGTGGTCGACAATCCGCAAATAGTAGACTTATTAATGGCGGAAGTTACGTCCTTCATAGGGATAGATTGGCATGTAGCATTCAATTCTTGGTTTGTGACTGTCCTTGTGCGCATTCGGAGCTGACCCAGTAATCGGATTTATCACAGAGGAAACGAGATCGTTGACCTTACAGGTTTCTATCTCCCCTGATGAGCAATATGTCGATATGCATCGCACGTTTTGCGTCGCGCATCGATTCAGCACCTTCCCCTACCTGACCTGGCTATTATTTTCTGGGCTTTGTTGTCCTATCGGCGTAAAGGTACTTGTCAGTCAGGATTTCTTCTCCCCATTGCAGCCGACGACCTACAGGTATCGCTCTTCGGAGCGGCTGATTCGGCTCGAGAGCATTGAGGCAGAGATAACCAGAAAGGATGATACTAAAGAGAGAACAATAAATACACCGATGATGATGGCTAAGACAATCATATGGTTCCACTCACTGATGCTCGATAACGCCACATTGACTGATGGTTGTACGATACGCGCGCGTCAATGAATTGTCATCAGTACTCTGTGGCTATAACCTGCTTGCATGCGGATTGGAGTGCACCAATGCTGGGGGTAATGGTGCTTGAGCTTGACCATTGTGACGAATTCGACTGAGATGTTAACTCATCGACGGGTGTAATCTTCAGTTTAGATCAGTGGAAACGCACCTTGATTCTGTACCGAACTATTTTCGCCGCATTAATTCGAGGGGGTCAACTTGGTAGATCGCCGATATGGCACCGATGAAGTTGTGTGCCTACAGAGGCGTATACCTGGGCAGCCAGGGGATACTGAGAAGAAGATCAACATAAGGTGTATTTTCTGTTGCCAATCTTCCTCTTTTAGATTGAGGCGCTTATACGCGGCAATCGAATCTGTGAAAAACTGAATACGCGAACCAGCGCCAAATTGACTCTGGTTCCTCTAGCAACGGCCCCAATTGGGTGGTTTATTATGTCGGTCTGACTATGCACGTCAATTGGGGCCGTTTGTTTTTCAAATATCCGGGTATCGTGAACCGGACCACGACGAGTAACTGTTTCCCTTTTTCAGACAGGCAAGAGCCAAACGCATCCGTACAAAGTCGTACTAGGATGCAAAATCATAGGGAATGATTCAATTAGAATAATTAGTGAGAACTCGCCACTGTAGCTAGGTATGCTTGTAAAAGACAAACTAACTGGGGGTAGTTTACAATTGAGCGGCATCGAGGTCCTGATCTTGGCCCGGAAAGTTGTACCCAATAATCGAGTTTAAATATGAACCTCATGAACACATCCTCTGAATTTTAAGACAGATGTCGACGGCCTGGATTCGCCGTCGTCGCCGGTCTGTGGTCAGGGTGGGTTTCTTGACCAAGGTTATCCACGCTGTCCACAGACAATATATGCGCACCTTGACAATTGAGACGCATCTGCCGAAACTTGCCGACGGCGTCTGGTAATCTAAACTCGATTGACGGCGACTGTGATTGGTGTATAAAGTGACTCCAATAACTGGACCATGTTCCGCTCATAGTACAGAGTGAAATCTGAGATAATGCGCAGCAGCTGATCTTCTTTTCGGTCCGTACTTCGTGGAAGACCTGGTCCTTTTCCTCTTCCAGTATGTCTGCTCAACACAAGACAGGAAAGTGCCATCGGCATTAACGCCGGGCATGCCTCCAGGATCAAATTCCAACTTAACCGTCACTTGCTCGTTTAGGTATTTAATCCAACCAAATGGAATCTCTTAGGGTCATATTCCACTGCCAGACGTTGGCGTAGTCGCTGTCATTATCAAAGGCTCGGCGATGGGCTGAACGCCTACTTGCCGATTGCCGCCATGATGAAACAGCCTAAGAGATGGATAAGTAATATTGGAATAGGAAGTAAGACGACTTTCCATATGGTACTTAGGGGCTATTTCTGTATTTACAACCCTCAACAAACCACTGTTAGAGTACACACCGTTGATATGTGTTTATCACGGTTGAATAGTTGGAGCCCACGGAGCAGCAGTAACGCTAGCGTGAGGCCCTTAGTTGTGGTGGTCTGACGGAAGGAAGGTCTGGCTCGGTTCCATGCCGGAACATTCTGCGGATCATCGTTATCTATTTAACTTGTCCACCAACGGTGGAGGTATTGTTTATGGCGAAGGGACGTAGCCGTTTAGGGGCATGGAAAGAAGAAGCGGCGAGAAGTAACCGGCCGTTCACTATTATTGATAATTTTATTTAGTCAGAGACGTCATAGCCGGAGAACGAATTGATGGCACACGAAATCATTAGCGAACATAACATTTCTGCTCAAGAGGCGTTGAAGCAGGACGTTCTTATTGGTATCTCAATGGCGCGGACCAGTAATCATGGGGGCGTCAACGGGTCCTTTGAGAGGACCTTCCAGCAAGTTGAAAGAGCTAAGCAAGAATGGGAATCGGCGATCGACTCGCTGTCAGAGCTCATTTGTGTTGTGGACAGTCGTGGGCACATCATCCGAGCTAACCGTACTGTGGAGCTCTGGAACCTGGGACGAGTAATCTCAGTGCAAGATCAGTCGCTTCACGAACTTCTGCACCCCGCATGCACCAGCCAAGAGTGCATTCTGGGTTCATTCTTGTTAACCGCGCTGCAAAAGGCGCTGATCAATCAGCCATCGCAGATTAATACAGAAGATCCGATCTTGGGTCGTCATCTCCTGGTGAAAGTCAGGCCCGTAATTGCCAAAAAGACCCCATCCGTGCGAACAGCGACTATCGTTATCCAAGATATCACCGAGCGTAAGGCACTAGAGAAAGCTTTAGAGAGTTACACCAGCCGACTGGAAGTAGTTAATCGGGTTGGAAAGGCGATTCTGGCTGCCAATTTTCCCCAGGACATAGCCGAGGCGGCCGTCAGCCACATGCGCAACTTAATCCCGTTCCAAAGAGCCAGGGTGACTCTACGCCACACCGAGGACGACGATTTACTGGTCATCGACATCTTCTCCAATGGCGAGGTCCACAGGTGCCTGGATAAATGGTTGCCCGAGAAAGCGTTCAGAAGTAGTAGAAATCGAGGGCTGGATAAATTCTTTTTCCTTGAAAACCTGGCAACTGTAACCGATCTTTCCAGTGTGGAGATACAGTTGTTGAGTGAAGGCATACACTCTTACCTGAACATTCCGCTAGTCGCCGAGAATGAGTTTATTGGTTCTTTTGGCATCGGGGCCAAAAGCGCCAATGCGTTCCAGCCGGAACATATCGAAGCGGCCGTTGAGGTAGCCCACTTGCTAGCCATTGCCACATACCAGGCCGGGTTATTCCGGAAGTTGGAAGAGTCAAATTCGATGTTGCACCAGGCTGTTCAAGCGCGGCACGAGATGGTCCAGAACGTGTCCCATGAACTCAATAACCCCCTGGCAATAGCAAAAGGTTACGCCTTCCTGATGAAAGACGAGGCCTTTGGGCCGATGACTGACGATCAAGAAAACGCCCTTGACATTCTTGACGACCAACTTAACAAACTTGATTTCATGTTAAATCGACTGCTGACCCTACAATCGCTGGACAAAAAGGATCTTCAGGTTGAAATCATCTCGCTGGAGCCCCTTATCCAGTCGCTGGTAGATGGTTGGCAGATTCGAGCTACCAGCGCCGGTATTAAACTTCAAACAAAGATGGCTCCCGCGCTGCCCAAAATTTCGGCCGACCCAGACCTGCTGTCTCAAGCCGTGGCCACTCTGCTGGATAACGGAATCAAATTTAGTCCAGATGGAGGTCCCATAATTACTCGCTCCTGGACAGAAGGGAACGACCTTATGATCGCCGTATCGGATCAGGGTGTTGGAATCCCGAAGGAAGAGTTGGAGACGATCTTCGAACGCTTCTACCAGGCAGATGGCAGCACAACCCGCTCCTCCGGGGGAATGGGCATCGGACTGGCTTTGTGCCGCGAGATTATCGCTGCTCACGACGGGTGCGTCTGGGCCGAAAGTGAAGGTGAAGGTTGCGGTAGCACCTTTTTTATTCGCCTGCCCCTTGACGGTGAATCTGGACTGCAAGAGGTTTGAGTTCGCTAAATAGACGAATAGTACAGTTCGTCGGCTGTTTTTATTCTTCGTTGTTTTTGAATTTCACATGTGAAAATAGGAATGATCATTATGAGGCAATCGTACAAGTATTTTTCCCTGTTTATGGCCTTGGTATTGCTGTCGGGAATAATTGGTTTAAGTGGAGTGCCAGGCACCGGAGTGCCAACCACCGGCCAATTCGGGAGCATTCAGCCAATTCTGGCCCAGGTCGCTGCCACCTCGCCCGA
>JBARZW010000396.1:0-4727 GCA_049650305.1 Promineifilaceae bacterium (SeqCode) | reverse complement strand
AAAGCGAATCGGCTATTATTGGGTAAGTAGAAAATTTCGGTGACCAGGTCTTGCTTATGAAGAAAGAAAACTATCAGATCATTCCCTTTCCTAGAGAGCGCCGGTTTGCCCTGGATGCCGGCCGGCTGGGTCGAGGGAAGCATATCGTCCATGGTCTCGCCGAAGTGGACGTTACCGATGCCCGTCGTATCATCAGGAATCATGAGGAGCAGACGGGGGAGCGGTTGTCTTTCACCGCCTTTATCATCAATTGCCTTGGTGAGGCTATAAACAGACACAAGGAACTTCACGCATATCGAAACTGGCGAGGGCAGTTGGTGATATTCGACGATGTCAACATCGCCACGATGGTCGAAGTGCAGATGGGTGGGAGGCCGGTGCCCATGCCCTATGTCTTCAAGGGCGTGAACAATAAGATCTATCGAGACATTCACGAAGAGATCAGGGAAGTCCAATCTACTCCAAGAGAGAGCGAGGGCGGGCGTTTTATGCGTTGGTTTTTATACCTGCCCTGGATCATCCGCCGGCCGTTCTATTGGATCGTCTTAAGAGTGCCCCAACGTTTTCGGGCTTATTCGAGCTCGGTCATGGTTACCGCGGTGGGGATGTTTAGCCGGGGAGCAAGCTGGGGAATACCGCACCCCAGTTTCACTCTCACAGTCACATTGGGAGGCATCGCCGAGAAGCCCGGGGTGGCGAAAGGGGAGATAGCCATACGGGAATATCTTCACCTAACCGTCAGCGTCGACCACGACATCGTGGATGGAGCGCCTATCGCCCGTTTTGGTAACGAGCTGATGGGCCTAATTGAACAGGGGTACGGGCTGCAAGGCCAGGATTGAGGAGTTTATCCGCCGCTCAATCTTGCCAAGCAGAATTCCGCTGCCGAGTTCCCCTCGGCAAAGCCCATTTCCTATGGGCCAGCCAAGTCCTCTTGGCCAGACTGCGAATTCCGCTGCCGAGTTCCTCTCGTTAAAGCCAATTTCTATGGGCCGGACTGCACTGGCGACTTACTCAACAACCAGGCACGAATCAGGGGGCGGAATAGTCGAACCAGGTGACGTCTGAATCCCAACATCGATACGACCTCGTGGATGTAATCCTGCAGGGTATGACGCTGAAAGTTAAGTACTTCCTGGCTCTCATAGGTGTCTAGCCAATCGGTGGGGAAGGGAACCGAAGTGAAGGCTTCCTCAGGCAGCATACCCATGCCCACAGCGTCCAATACCCCTTCAACAATTTCGCGCTGGTAGAGCTGGCAGCGGGGTCCACCGCCGATATGCCAGATCTTGCCCCACACCCGGTCGTCCTCCAGGGCATTGGCGATGGCAAAGCCTACGTCCCTGGTGTGTACAAACTCGATGCGGTTGTCCAAAGGGACGTCGAACATGCCTGGATCTATCACAAGACGTATGGGAAGAGCAGCGCCCAATCTGAAGATCGCCCAGGTTAATCCCGATTCCCGTATCATCTGTTCACATTCGACCTTGTGTTTGGCGTAATGTTCGATGGGTTGGAGGGGATCGGAGATCCTCCGCGGAGGTGGCAGGTCGTTTGTCCTTCCATAGATGTGTAGCGATGAGGAGAAGAGGATCTTGGGTGGTGTTGGCTGGGCCTTCATCGCCTCAAGAAGCAGCCGTGTACCTCCGACATTGATATTCCTGGCCCACTCAGGATTGGCTTCGCTACTGACACCGGTCGCCGACAGGGTGGGTATCACGAAGGCGAGGTGGACCACCACATCCTGTCCCTTGACGGCGGCGGTCACATCCTCCAGGTGGCGCAAATCGCCCCAGAATAGCTCCGCCTTTCCCTTTATCTTCTTTGCCTTTTTAATATTGGCTCTCGTTGCCACGTCGAAACAGCGAACTTGATGGCCTCGTTCTATGAGCTCATCCAGAGCACTGGCGCCAACATTACCAAAAGCGCCCGTAAGTAATACTCTCATAATTACTCCTGTAACTTACACCTGTAATCCATTAAGAAGAAGTTTGAATCCATCATTGGTAACTTGATCCCAGTCGGCCCCTTCTGGGTCGAGGAAACCCTGCATCAGCAATCCCAGAGCCAGGGCAATAACCACCTGGGCCGCCGTCTTGGGTCGCACCGGCCGCAACGATCCCTCGGAGACGCCGGCCTCGATCAGGCCGGAGATAAGTTCTTGATAGCGGTGGTAGGGCTCGATGGTTGTTCCCCACACTTGTGGATCTCGCACAGCCTTATTGACGAACTCCAAATAGATAAGGAGCTGGTCTCTCGGGACCCTAAGGACCGTTCCGATTATGGCGCTCATCGATTGGAGCCTGCCAGGAACGTTGCTTGGATCTTCGCCAAGATCGGCCAGCTGGAAATCCATTGCCGATAACCACCGGTCGAGCAACACTAAGAAAATCGCCTGTTTGCTGCTGAAATGGTGGTAGAGGGCGCCCTTACTCACGCCGGCGGTCTCACATATCTGGGCTACGCTTGTGCGGTCATAACCAGATTGGGCGAAACAACTCTCAGCCGCGTTCAAGATGCGGGTCCGGGTTTCTTCAGATCGTTGTTCGTGTTTATTCATCATCAACCTCGCTAAAATACCGACCAGTTGGTATGTATTCTAATTAAGAGATGATTCCGGGTCAAGAAACTAGGACATATTATTAGTTCCTGATGAGCAGGGGGGAATCAGCTGGATCAAGGAGTATCCAAGGCCCCGGATTCGAGCAGGGCTTTCAAGTTTGAATAATCGGCGTTGACCTGACGTTGTACCATGCGGTTGAGGAGAGGTCCGGCCAATCTGAAAAAAACCGCTGGCATCCCCTTCGATCAAGGCCTTTACCTTTGTACCCTCGGGGATGGGTTCAACGGTGCGGGTGAAGGTGATTGGAAATGAACCGGATGTGCTCCGACCCTTGATTTTATAGTCAGCTTCGTATTCTACGATCTCAAAGGTCGACTCAACCGGCCGGCCAGGAACTTCGCTAATTGGCTGTAGGTCGTTCCCACATCAATGGGACCTTCGAAGGTTATCTTGGCCTCCTGCATTCCAGACTGCCATAAAGGGTTGTTCTCGACGTCCGCTACGAAGGCAAAAACTTCCTCTGACGGCCGGTTTACGACCACGCTGGTTTCCACTCTCGTCATGTTTTCCCTCTTTCCTAAAAGGCAGTGAGGTCAACCACAACGGTGACTTCATCTATCAATAACCAGGATACAGATCATTAAACCCCCTGAACGTAATCCTAATCGCGCCAGCCTTCTTGAATCGTCAGAATGATTACAGAGTACCAGGCCGATGGCGGCTATAGTAGCCGAGAGAGTGTAGCACGTAGCACGTAGCACGTAGCACGTAGCTCGTAGCTCGTAGCA
This sequence comes from Promineifilaceae bacterium (SeqCode), assembly GCA_049650305.1. Lineage (GTDB taxonomy): Bacteria > Chloroflexota > Anaerolineae > Promineifilales > Promineifilaceae > UBA11865. Next base: position 1,376 of record JBARZW010000396.1, on the reverse strand, counting down.
AGTAGCAAGTAGCAAGTAGTATGTAGCATGTGGCAAGTAGTATGTGGCGTGAACGTGTGGCATGTAGCAGGTAAGGAGTATTTTGAATGAAAGCCATTTGGAAAGATACTGTTGTAGCGGAGAGTGATGAGACGGTCATCGTGGAGGGCAACCACTATTTTCCGCCCGCCGCGATCAAGAATGAATTCTTTCGCGAGAGCAATGACCACACTGTCTGTTCGTGGAAAGGGACAGCCAGCTACTACGATATCGTCGTGAATGGCGATGTCAATCGAGGTGGGGCCTGGTACTATCCTTCGACCAGCCATGTGGTCAAGCGGATCGAAGGTTACGTCGCCTTCTGGCGTGGGGTCAGGGTATCACCCTGATAGCTGTGAAAACGATTGCCTTGAGGAACCTAAAAATCATCCCCGATATAGCGCTTCGGAATAGATTTCAGCAGAAAAAATAGTGACCGGACAACGAGGAGCCATCTCGCGATTACACCAAAGACGGCCGGTCGAAGAGAGTTTTATTGACGAGGGATGCTTAAGAAGTTGGGTGGGTGCCAACGCCGGCTGACAGCGAACTTGCGCGAATAGAATTGTGGCAGTAAGAATAACGCCATGAACCCGTGAGAATGCAGGCGACTTATGGTTGTCTCCAGGGAGGATCTCGATGGATTACGCTGAATACCGGCACATTCTCTTTGAGCGCAGGGAGCCCAATATCCTCTGGATGACCCTCAACCGGCCGGAGGTGCTGAACGCGGCCGATGCCCGGTTACACACCGAGTTGGTTGAGATCTGGGACACAATCGAGGTAGATCCATCGGTTCATGTTGTCGTCGTCACTGGGGCGGGGCGGGCTTTTTCAGCCGGGGGCGACCTGCAGATGGTTGAGGATTCCTACCGCGATTTCGCGGAGATCGCCCGCATCCTCGATGAAGCCCGGGACCTGGTCTACAACATGCTGCGCTGCAGTAAACCCATCATCTCGGCCATCAATGGCCCGGCCGTGGGCGCCGGATTGGTGGTGGCCTTGCTGGCCGACATCAGCATCGCCGCCGAGAACGCTCGCCTGGCCGACGGGCATGTGCGTATGGGCGTCGCCGCCGGGGATCACGCGGCTATCATATGGCCCTTGCTATGCGGAATGGCCAAGGCTAAATATTACCTGATGACGGCCGACTTCATCGACGGCCTGGAAGCCGAGCGAATTGGCCTGGTCAGTCTCTGCGTGCCCGACGACGAACTGCTGGATAAGGCCATGGAAGTGGCTACAGGTCTGGCGACCGGCCCCCGCCATGCTATCAAATACACCAAACGAGCCCTGAACCAGTGGATGCTCCAGGCCGGACCCATCTTCGACCACTCTCTAGCTCTTGAGATGCTGGG
>JBARZW010000395.1:0-3529 GCA_049650305.1 Promineifilaceae bacterium (SeqCode) | reverse complement strand
CGGGATGATATCTTCTGGGCCGATGGCGAACCGGTGACCGCTGATGATGTGATCTTCTCTTGGGAAACAGCCACAGACCCCGAACAAGGTACCTGGGTCGAAGGAGTGGATTACACCGACGGTTTGGAGAAGGTCGACGACTACACATTCATCGTCCACTATAACACCGTCTATCCTAACTATCTGGTTCAATTCGGCGGCGAGGATTTCGGAGTCTGGGCTGAGCACTACTGCGACGCGTCGCAAGGATTCATGTCCTGGGACTGCAATCGTGATCCTCTGAGCAGTGGTCCATATATCCTTGAGGAGTGGGCAACTGGCGATCACCTTACATTCGTAAAGAATCCCAACTACTACGAAGAAGGAAAGCCCTACATCGATACGATTTACGTCCAAATCGTACCTGATAATACTGTAGCCCAGCAGTTGATGATGGAGGGCGATGGCGACCTACAGATCTGGCCCACCGAAGCCGTTGCTGAAGCGTATAAGGCCGCAGACAATGTCGAGATGAGCTTCGCTCCCAACGAGCGTTGGGTGATGCGCCTGATCCCCAACCTGGCTGCCAGAGGGGAAGTTGACTCGGAGACCTACCCCCATCCTATCCTCTCGGATGTTAACGTCCGGCATGCGCTGCGTATGGCTATCGATGTGGATACCATCACAGAAGACATCTTCCTGGGCTATTCATCCCCGGTATGGACGGAGTTTTTCCGTCCTCCATACGAATGTGAAATCCCCAAGCCAGCATACGATCCCACGGCTGCCGCGGCGCTGTTGGAAGAAGCAGGCTGGATCGATGAGGACGGCGATGGAATTCGTGAGTGCCATGGGTGTACCACCGGCGCAGAGGAAGGCTATCCCTTGTCGATGGAGTTCATTATCTACGCCGAATACGGCGAGGAACTCGAGCTAGCCCAGCAGCTTATCGCCGAGATGTGGCGCGACATCGGAATCGAAACGCAGCTAGCTATTGTCGAGGGCACTACGATCTGGTCCGGCTATGAAGACGGTGGCATTGAGCAGAGCGGTGATTATGACATCGACATGTGGGATGATGGCTATCCAGGCATTGATCCAACGGATAACCAACTGTGGTACTTCTATCACACAGATGCCGGAGAGCCTGACTTCGGGTGGAACGTCGGCCGCTGGAGCAGCGAGGATTTCGACGCCTGGCTGGATGAAGCCTATACACTAGACGAAGAATACCGGAAAGAGGTGTTCTGTGAGCTCGCCCAGATACTGGAGGACGAGCTACCAGAGATCTTACTCTTCTCGGCTTTTGATGCGTCCGCCCATTCATCGCGACTCCAGGGAGTGGAAGCAACGGTCAATGACACCCACACTTGGAACGTAGCCGACTGGACCATTCACGAATAAAGGCGATTAATGGAGATTGGAGTAGCTGGCAGCATTTTCCTGTCAGCCCGTGATGGCCAAAGGGAACTACTTGCCAGCGACCTCCAATCTCCTTTTATTCGGAGTATTACTTGATCAACTACGTGGTGCGGCGACTGCTGCAGACGATCCCGATTCTGTTATTGCTGAGCATCTTTCTCTTCGCCCTGGTTAATATCGTGCCCGGTGGCCCCCTGGCTGGACAAGGCCGTTCCCGGCGAATCCGACCGGCAAAAGCTGAGATCTTGAAGCGCCAGTTTGGGTTGGATCAGCCTATGCCGGTTCAGTACGTGATCTGGCTGGTAGGCAACGATTGGATGCGAGTCGACGCCGATGGGGACGGCATCGACGATAGCTATGGCGACCGCGAGGGGATCTTGAGGGGTGACTTTGGCTTCTCATATCAGACTCGCCGCCCGGTAATGGATGAGATCAAAGAAAGGCTGCCGAATACGGTCTATTTGGTTGGGGTAACGCTGCTCCTCACTTTCATCATAGCCATTCCGATCGGGATCCTCTCGGCAGTGAGGCAATATTCTCCCTTCGATATCACCGTGACCACTCTCTCCTTTATGGGCCAGTCGATACCTGAGTTCTGGTTGGGTCTATTATTGATCCTGGTCTTCTATAGCTGGCTGGACAATCCATTTACCGGGGAACCTCTGCTGCCGCCGGGTGGCATGAGTACATTGGGCGAGGATTTCAGTCTTTGGGACAGTTTCAAGCATCTTATCCTACCCGTGACGATGGGCATGGTTGGCTGGGTCGCTTGGTATTCACGTTTCTTACGCTCCAGCATGCTGGATGTCATTCACCGGGATTATATCCGGACGGCAAGAGCAAAGGGACTGCATGAAAGAGGGGTCCTGTACAGTCACGCCCTAAAAAACGCGACTATTCCCCTCATCACGATGTTTGCCCTGGATATCCCTTTCATATTTGCTGGAACCGTCTACGTCGAGTTGTTATTCTCCTGGCCTGGCATGGGCCGCCTCTATTACCAGGCTGCGACAGGTCGAGATTATCCCGTTCTTATGGCGGTCCTGATTATCGGGGCCGTATTGGTCTTCGTTTTTAATCTTCTCGCAGATGTTGGTTATGCATATCTTGATCCTCGAGTTCGTTACGACTAGCGGGTTGGCATTTTGATGGATGCCGGCGACCCAACCCAACAAGAAACAGCTCACAGCACCCTAGAAGTGGCGGAGTTGCACGGCGAGAGCAGGCATCTCCAGCGGGATGCGGAGAGTATGACGGCTATCGTCTGGAGACGATTCCGCCGGCATCCAGCAGCCATCATCAGCTCGGGCATATTATTAGCCCTATTCCTCGGCGTCATCCTTGTTTCCTTTTCGCCCTACGATCCCGAGACCTCCGACTTGAGCGTCCGGCTGCAGCCACCGTCGCTGCAACATCCGATGGGCACAGATCAGCTAGGGCGAGATATGCTCACCCGAGTTCTCTATGGCGGCCGAGTCTCCATCATGGTTGCTTTTATGGTGGTTGTAATCACCCTCGTGGTAAGTATACCGGTCGGCGCAGCATCCGGCTATTTCGGGGGGACGATCGATAACATCCTAATGCGCATTACAGACGTGGCCTTAACTTTGCCCACTCTCCTGGTTCTGATTCTGCTAAGTGCCATCATGAGGGAGGTAGAGCTCCCTATATTTAAACGAAATAGCGTGATGACCATCGCCCTTGTGATTGGCTTGTTATCCTGGATGACTGCCGCTCGTCTCTTGCGTGCGGAATACCTGTCTATCAGGGAACTGGAGTTTATCGAAGCGGCTCATGCGATGGGCGCGTCGAATCTCCGGGTAATCACCCGGCACATCCTGCCCAACGCTATCAGCCCAATCATCGTCCAATCCACCTTGATGCTCGGCTTTGCCATCATGATCGAGTCAGGGCTGAGCTTTTTGGGTTTTGGCATTCAACCACCGACCCCCAGTTGGGGCAATCTGCTCAGTAATGCCCAACAGCATATGACCCAACATCCTTGGCTGGCGATATTTCCCGGGCTTATGATTTTTCTTACCGTGATTTCAATCAATTACATCGGCGATGCCCTGCGGGACGCCATTGATCCATACAAGGTATTTTGACACGCAGAACGCGGATAGTT
>JBARZW010000394.1:0-2895 GCA_049650305.1 Promineifilaceae bacterium (SeqCode) | reverse complement strand
GGATCGAATTGTGATCCCTCGCACTTTCTGATCTCGGTTTCGATAACCCCTGATGTACTAGCCTGGCGGTAAGGTCTGTCTGAGGCCATGGCATCTACGGCATCGGCCAGACCCAAGATCCGTGCTTCGAGAGGAATCTGTTCGCCGGCTAACCTATCGGGGTAACCCGACCCGTCGAAATTCTCGTGATGATTCCTAATGACTGGGATCAGCGGTCGCAGAGAGTGGCACTTCTGAATCAGGTCGGTGCCGGTGACGACATGCTCCTGGATGATCGCATATTCCTCATCGGATAGAGCTCCCGGCTTAAACAAGATGGCATCGGGCACCGAGAGTTTGCCGATGTCATGTAGAAGACCGGCCTGGCGAACTAATGAGATCCGCCCTTCCGATAAGCCCAGTTCCCGGGCGATCAGTTCCCCGTAACGGGCCACATTCACCGAATGCTCCATCACATCGGGATCGCGCATATCAGACGCCCGGGCCAAAACCAGTAGAAGCTCTTCATTTAGCAACGATATCTCTTCCGCCTGGTCGGTGAGTTTGATATTGGTGCCCCGCAGCTGGGCTACAAGGGCCTCGGTGTGGTCGATATATTGTTTCTGGCTAAACCGCAACAAGAGCAAGGGTACGATGACGACGACGATGCCCAGTAACCCGGTGCCCGTGTAGCTAACTATCAGGGCATAGGCTACCACGCCCATGGCCAGATAATAGGGCCCAAGCCAACGGAACCGTTCGTTCCAAATCATGTTAAGTGGCTGTCGATTGTTCAGACTAACCGCACCGGCCACCAGGGCTGTCGTGCTCATATAGATAAAGCCCATAGCCAATAACGTCAGGACGAACTGAGCCGGGATAGACCAGGCGCCAAACGCCCGTCCGCTTAACAAAAGCACACTCGCGGCCAACAGCCCGCCGATGATGTGATTGCTGCTATTGAAAAGAAGCCGGTCGAGCTGGCTACGTTGCCGGAAAAAGGCTACCAGAGCCACTCCCAGGCCAAGAACCACGGCGGCCATAGGTCCAAACAATAGTACCCCGGCCAGAAGCGGCGCTACTGACGTGGAAACCGAGGTCTCTTTCACGTATATTTCAACCGCCAGCGCTTCGACCAATAACACCAGTAATACAAAAGCGGTCAGGCCGATCCAATCGTAATTTTCCTGAGGACGAACAAAAAGACCGACCAGCAACAAGGCGGTCAGTGTAACACCACCAACATACAACTTAATCAGCCAGTGATGGCTTGGCCCGCTAGCTGGGATAGGTCGTTCTTCCTCAGGGTTACTGGCGGGAGTTTCTTTAAGATCCGGTGGATTGTCCCCGCCATGAAGATCGATTGGCTCCCGGACCGGCTCGGTTGCCGCCCTCGTTTCACCCGTCCCCTCCAGGTGTTTCCTTTTCATCGAAGGTGTAGATACGGGTTCGTAGACCCGGTTGCCATAGACGCGGATACAGTTCCGCCCATCTTGTTTAGCGTCAAAGGTGGCTAAATCGGCTCGATGTATAAGCTCATCGGCCGATATCTCGCGCCCGTTTCGGCTGGCTATACCAAAACTCATGGTCACCTTTATCGGCGAGACACTGGTAGCCACGTTGTGTTCCATCTCCTCCACAGTTGCCCGGATCGCTTCAATTGAAATCAGGGCTTCTTCGGTCGACGTCTCGGGCATCAGGATGGCGAACTCCTCACCGCCAAATCGAGCCACGGTATCGAACTCTCGAGCCGAATCCTGCAGGATCTTAGCCACACCCTTCAAGACGGCGTCGCCAGCCAGGTGACCGTAAATGTTGTTGACCCGGCGCAGGAAATCCAAGTCGGCCATGACGATAGCGAGAGGGCGGTTGAAACGGTTGGCCCGGTCTAGCTCCTTTTCGACTGTGCTGGCGAAGTAACGGGAGTTGTACAAGCCGACCTTGGGATCCGTGTCGCTTTGACGTTGAAGCAGAGGAACCCTCAGAACATTCTGCAGCAGGTAGGCCAACAGACCCACCAGGATGATCGCGTATGGATTCACCGACCAGATGAGAGCGCCAGCAGCTCCCAGGCATAACATGCCAAAATCCAGCGACAACATCAAGGTATCGAGTACACCTGACTGAGCCAGGCTTAATCCGCGAGCAAACTTCACGGCCAATCCGACCATTAGGTGGTTAATGAAGGTGAACAAAGCCGCGGAGATGACGATCGCCACGGTGTCAAGCAAGGTGATCGGCTCTTGCCCGGTGCTGATCAAGCCGTACGTGAGACCGGCGACCGTGACCCCAATGGCGAAAGAGGCGATATTGAAAGACTGGATAAACCAAGCGTAGCCGTGCCAGACCCACTCCACCAGGTGGGCCACGAGGATGACTAACATCGCCCCCGGGGCGCCTAACGAGTAAAGGGCGAAGCCATAGACGACCCAGCTCATATTGTAGCTCGTGCGGGTAGTCGAGCCTTCCATCTTGATTGATTGCAATACTGAGGCCAACCCGCAAGTAACCAACAACAATGTCAATCGCTGGCTGTCGAGATTAGTCAGCTGCCACACGGTCAGGACAGAACCGATGATCAATACGATAGATATGTATAACTTGGCTTTAGTTGATAATTGTTTCACAAGATTGCCACCGTTGAAATATCAGGTCATCTCTATCTTAGTCAATTGATCTGCGTGCGAAGTAGATAAAAACTCCCGCAGGTCTGCATTGGGATTCTGCCAAATAATTCGAAATGATTGCAGACCTGCGAGAATGGGTGCAAAGAGCACCATCGGTGGGTGCAAAGAGCACCATCGGTGCTATGAGGGCCATCGAATCATTTTAGTGATCCCAGGCCACGGAGTTCCAGTTTACACTGTTCCAATTAACGCTGTTCCAGTTGACCGAATTCCAATTGACGCTATTCCA
>JBARZW010000393.1:0-2114 GCA_049650305.1 Promineifilaceae bacterium (SeqCode) | reverse complement strand
TATAAAGGCTGGTGGTTGCTTCTAAAACCTCTCGCCCATCTGATCCTGGGTAAGTCTGCAAGTCGTCGAAACGCAAGGAATAGTCACCCAGCGACATTGACTCACCACGAGTCAGCGCTCGTTGAGTTTCCTCTTGAAAGTAGGCATCGCCGATAAAACCAAGGCCAATCATCACCACGCCTAAATGGATTATGTAGCCACCGTATCTGCGGTGATTACGTCCGATTAGGTGTCCTAACGCCACTAGCGGACTCTCGCCTTGAGCAGCTACTCGTGCCCGAACTCCTTTCCAGAACTCCAATAGAATGCTCAGGACGACGAACGAGACCAACCATAAAGCGAAGAAGGAGGCCGGATGCATGCGATGGGTGTATCCCCAAACGGCAGCCACGCCCAGTGACATGATAAATGGGATGAGCAAGGCCCGACCGAGCGACCTGGCTGCCTGTTTGCGCCAGGCAAGCAACGGGGCGACGCCCATCAATATCAGAAGCGCCGCAAATAAGGGGCTAGTCACTTTCTGGAAATAGGGTGGACCAACGGTTATCTTGGTGCCGGTCACCAGTTCAGAGAGCAAAGGGAACACAGTTCCCAGGAAGACGGCGAAGGTAATAGCTAAGAAGAGCAGATTCTGGAGCAAAAAAGCTGCCTCGCGCGATAACAATCCTTCTAGTTCATGTTTAGTTTTGAGCGTATCGCGTTGTTTAAGTAGCAGCGCCAGAGAACCGAGGAAAGTCAGGCCGATAAAGACAAAGAACACCGGACCAAGGGCCGTCTTGCTGAAAGAATGAACTGAGCTGATGACGCCAGTGCGCGTGATAAAAGTACCAAATAGGGCCAAGGAGTAGGTTAGGATGATAAGCACGACGCTCCAAGCTTTGAGCATGCCCCGTTTTTCCGTGATCATCACTGAGTGAAGGAAGGCCGTGCCTGTGAGCCACGGCAGGAGCATGGCGTTCTCCACTGGATCCCAGCCCCAGAATCCGCCCCATCCCAACACGTCGTAGGCCCAGCGGCCGCCGAGCACGAGACCAATGGAGAGGAAGATCCAGGCCACCAATGTCCAGCGGCGGCTGGTACGAATCCACTCATCACTTCGCGAACGTCCGGTAGCCAGGGCAGAAATGGCGAAGGAGAAGGGGATGACGAAGCCCGTGAAGCCCAGATAGGTCGTGGGCGGGTGTCCGATCATGCCAAAGTGGCGCAGCAAGGGATTCAGTCCACGCCCATCCTGGGGAACATAGGCCATGGCTCCCGCTGGTTTGAAGACGCTGTCTATAATCTCCACCGCTCCCGGAACATGCCACAGCCGTGCGAAAGGGTTTATGATCAACACAGAGATGCCGATAAAAAAAGCCGTTGTGAGCATAGCCACAGCGATGAAGTAGGGCATCAGGTCACGATCACGCTGCCACTTACGCAGCATAACCACTGCCACGAACCCGGCCATTAACCATGCCCAAAACAGAATCGATCCAGCCTGTCCACCCCATAGAGCCGTCAGACGTAAGAAGGGCGACATGGCTCGACTGGAGACATCCTCCACGTATGCGAGGGAAAAATCCAGCGTATAAAGCGCATAAACGACGACTGCGATCGATATGGTTAACAGAGGAAAAACCAGCAATGTCGCATTCCGTGCACTTTCTACCCATGCTTGCCGATCGCTCATGCCGCCCAAGGCTGAGGCAACAGTAGCGTACACCGCCAATAGAAAAGCGATGATCAAGGCGAAAAGACCGATATCAGCTAGCATATTAAACTCCTCTACTCTCCCGGATAAGGTTCTGCGAGCAATTCTTCAATTCTTTGGTCCAGTTCTGGTGGGAATAGTGGACCAATTTTAGTCCCTCGCAGCTCGCCATTCTTAGCCACGTAATACGTTTCCGGCACGCCATCCATGCGATAGACTTGTGCGATACGGGTCCCAAGATCAGGCCCGTTGAAGTAAGTGATGTCAAATTCGTCAATATAAGCAAGGGCTTCTTTCTCCGCATCCGCATAGTCCACGCCGATGAAGAAAACGCCCTTGTCTTGATATTTGCGCCAGGTTGATTCCAGGTAAGGTGCTTCTTCACGGCAAGGCGGGCACCAGGATGCCCAAAAGTTGATGA